>NZ_JBZYWI010000035.1:0-25518 GCF_058932755.1 Quadrisphaera sp. DVD1 | reverse complement strand
TCGCCGCCCGCGTTGCCGGTGGTGCCGGCGGTCACGTCGTCGAGGCGGTACTGGGCGTACGCCTTCGCCGGCAGGCCGGCGTCCACCTCGCCCCGGCGGGCCAGGGTGCGCAGCGCCTGGTAGGCGACGCTCGGCCCGTCGACGTGGAAGTGCCGGCGCGCGGCGGGCCGGGTGTCGGAGAGCCCGAACCCGTCGGTGCCGAGGGAGACGAACTCCTGCGGCACGTACTGCCGGATCTGGTCCGGCACCGCCCGCATCCAGTCGCTGACCGCGACCACCGGGGCGTCGGAGTCGCCGAGCTGGCGCGCGACGAACGGCACCGGCGCCTCCTCCTCGGGGTGGTCGAAGGAGTGCGCGTCGCAGTCGAGCCCGTCGCGGCGCAGCTCGTTCCACGACGTCACGCTGAAGACGTCGGCCCGGACGCCGAAGTCGTCGGCCAGCAGCTGCTGCGCCTCCAGCGCCCACGGCACGCCCACGCCCGAGGCCAGCAGCCGCACCTGCGGCTCCCCGCCCTGCGCCGGGGAGATCCGGTGGATGCCGCCGAGGATGCCCTCGACGTCGACGCCCTCCGGCTCGGCCGGCTGCACCATCGGCTCGTTGTAGACCGTGAGGTAGTAGAAGACGTTCGGGTCGCGGCGCGGGTGCTCCTCGCGGCTCTCCGCGCCGTGCATGCGCTCCAGGCCGTCCTGGACGATGTGCGCGATCTCGTAGGCGTAGGCCGGGTCGTAGGCCACGACGGCCGGGTTGGTCGCCGCCAGGAGCAGCGAGTGGCCGTCGCCGTGCTGCAGGCCCTCGCCGGTCAGCGTGGTGCGCCCGGCCGTGGCCCCCAGCAGGAAGCCGCGGGCCATCTGGTCCGCCGCCGCCCACAGCTGGTCGCCGGTGCGCTGGAAGCCGAACATCGAGTAGAAGATGTAGACCGGCAGCATCGGCTCGCCGTGCGTGGCGTAGGACGTGCCCGCGGCGGTGAAGGCCGCCACCGAGCCGGCCTCGTTGATCCCCAGGTGCAGGATCTGGCCGCTCGTGGACTCCTTGTACGCCAGCATCAGCTCGCGGTCGACGGAGACGTACTGCTGCCCCATCGGGTTGTAGATCTTGGCGGTCGGGAAGAACGAGTCCATCCCGAACGTGCGGGCCTCGTCCGGGATGATCGGGACCACGCGGGGCCCGAACTCCTTGTCGCGCATGAGGTCCTTGAGCAGGCGGACGAACGCCATCGTGGTGGCGATCTGCTGCTTGCCGGAGCCGCGCTTGACCGAGGTGTAGGCGCTCTCGCCCGGCAGCGACAGGGCCTTGCCGGCGGTGCGGCGGCTGGGCACGTACCCGCCGAGCGCGCGGCGGCGCTCCTGCAGGTAGCGCACCTCCTCGGCGTCCTCGCCCGGGTGGAAGTACGGCGGGGCGTAGGGGTCGGCCTCGAGCTGGGCGTCGGTGACCGGGATGCGCAGGCTGTCGCGGAAGAGCTTGAGGTCCTCCAGCGTCATCTTCTTCATCTGGTGGGTCGCGTTGCGCCCGGCGAAGTGCGGCCCGAGGCCGTAGCCCTTGATGGTCTTGGCGAGGACGACGGTGGGCTTGCCGTTGCGCTCCATCGAGCGCGCGTAGGCGGCGTAGACCTTGCGGTAGTCGTGCCCGCCGCGCTTCAGGTTCCACACCTCGTCGTCGCTGAGGTGCTCGGCCAGCGCGCGGGTGGCGTCGTGCTTGCCGAAGAAGTGCTCGCGGACGTAGGCGCCGTCCTCGGTCTTGAAGGTCTGGTAGTCGCCGTCCTTGGTCTCGTTCATCAGGCGCACCAGGTCGCCCCCGGTGTCAGCGGCCAGCAGCGGGTCCCAGTCGCGGCCCCAGACGACCTTGATGACGTTCCAGCCGGCGCCGAGGAAGAACGACTCCAGCTCCTGGATGATCTTGTGGTTGCCGCGGACCGGGCCGTCGAGGCGCTGCAGGTTGCAGTTGACGACGAACGTGAGGTTGTCGAGGCCCTCGTAGCCGGCCAGCTGCAGCAGGCCGCGGCTCTCCGGCTCGTCCATCTCGCCGTCGCCGAGGAACGCCCAGGTGTGCTGGTCGGAGGTGTCCTTGATGCCGCGCCCGTGCAGGTACCGGTCGAACTGGGCCTGGTAGATCGCGTTCGCCGGGCCGATGCCCATGGAGACCGTGGGGAACTCCCAGAAGCCCTTCATCAGCCGCGGGTGCGGGTAGGAGGGCAGGCCGCCGCCCGGGTGCGAGAGCTCCTGGCGGAAGCCGTCGAGCTGGTCGGCGGACAGGCGGCCCTCGAGGAACCCGCGGGCGTACATGCCGGGGGAGGCGTGGCCCTGGAAGAAGACGTGGTCGCCGCCGCCGGGGTGCTCGGGCCCGCGGAAGAAGTGGTTCAGGCCCACCTCGTACAGCGTCGCCGAGGAGGCGTAGGTGGAGATGTGGCCGCCGACGCCGATCCCGGGGCGCTGCGCGCGGTGCACCATGACCGCGGCGTTCCACCGGTTCCAGGCGCGGTAGCGGCGCTCGACCTCCTCGTCGCCGGGGAAGTCGGGCTCCTCCTCCGGCGGGATCGTGTTGACGTAGTCGGTGGAGAGCAGGCCCGGCACCGGGGCCTCGCGCTCGCGCGCGTGGGCCAGGGCGCTGCGCAGCACGTACGACGCGCGCTCGGGCCCCCGCTCGTCGAGGAGGCCGTCGACCGACTCCAGCCACTCGCCGGTCTCGCCCGGGTCGGCGTCGGGGAGGTGCAGCGGTCCGGTGGCGCCGCCTCCGGTGTGCGCGTCGTCGCGTCCTGCCACGTCAGGCCTTCCTCAGGTCGTGCCGTCCCCGCGGCGGATGGCGCCGCAGGGGCCTCGGGGGCTGCGGCGGCCCGGGTGGGGTCGTCGGCGGCCCGTGCCGGGACGGCCCCATCCTGCCCCGTGGCCGGCGCCGGCGTCACCACGACCCCGCGGTCCGCGCCTAGCCTGTGCCGGTGCGCACCCTGGAGCTGCAGGTCCGGACCGGTGATGTCGAGCGCGTGGTGGACCTGACCAGCCGCTGCGCGGACTTCCTGCGCGAGGTCGGCGCCGGGGACGGGCTGCTCAACGTCTTCGTGCCGCACGCCACGGCAGGGGTCGCGGTCCTCGAGACCGGCGCGGGCTCGGACGACGACCTGCTCGCCGCCCTGGCCGAGCTGCTGCCCCGTCGCGGGCCGGGCGGCGGGGGCTGGCGCCACCGCCACGGCAGCCCCGGGCACGGGCGCGACCACGTGCTGCCGGCGCTGGTGCCGCCGTCGACGACGCTGCCGGTGGTCGGCGGCGAGCTGGCCCTGGGCACCTGGCAGTCGGTGTGCCTGGTGGACACCAACGTCGACAACGCGGTGCGGACGGTGCGGCTGTCCTACCTGGCGGGCTGAGCGAGGCCCGGGGCCGGCGGGGCGGGCGGCGCAGCGCCCGCCTCGGCCACGACGACGCGCTCGGGGTGGGTGTAGAGGTTCATCCGGGGGTCGCGCACGAAGCCGGCGAGGGTGAGCCCCGCCTCGGCGCACAGCTCGACGGCCAGCGACGACGGCGCGGAGACGGCCGAGAGCACCGGGACGCCGGCCGACCAGGCCTTCTGCGCCAGCTCGAACGAGGCGCGCCCGCTGACCTGCAGCACCGTGCGGCGCAGCGGCCAGCCGAGGTCGCGCGCCGCCCGGCCGAGCACCTTGTCGACGGCGTTGTGCCGGCCGACGTCCTCGGCCAGGGCCAGCAGCTCGCCGGCGGCGGTGAACAGCCCCGCGGCGTGCAGGCCGCCGGTGCGGTCGAAGACCTTCTGGGCGCTGCGCAGCCGCTCGGGCAGGGAGAGCAGCAGGGCGGCGTCCACCCGCACGTCGTCACCGGTGACGTCGAAGGCGGAGCGGCGGCGGACGGCGTCGATGCTCGCCGAGCCGCACACGCCGCACGCGGAGGTCATGCCGAAGGTCCGCCGGCCCTCCAGGTCCGGCGCGGGGACGCCCGGGCGCAGCGCGACCTCGACGACGTTGAAAGTCGGCTGGCCGTCCTCGCCGAGGTCGGTGCAGTGCATGGCGGTGAGCACGTCGTCCGCCGAGGCGATGAGGCCCTCGGTGAGGAGGAAGCCGATCGCCAGGTCGAGGTCGTCACCCGGCGTCCGCATCGTCACCACGACGGGCTCGCCGCCGACGCGCACCTCCATCGGCTCCTCGGCGGCGAGGGTGTCCGGGCGGCGCACGACCCGGCCGGAGCCGGTCTGCGCCGAGAGGTCCAGGCGGACGACGGGCGTGCGGGAGGTCACTCGGCCCATCCCGGCAGGGTACGCGCGAGGGTCGTCCGACGGGCTCCGCACGGGTGGTGCGCACAGCACCCCTCGTGGCGGAGTCCCGTTCCGGGCGCGGTCGCGGTACCGTCGCCACCCGCGCTGCGGCACGGGGGCGTGACTCGTGGTCACGCGCGGACAGGACTCGAGCGACCAGGAGGACCAGGGTGAGCGCGACCGCGGGGCCCGCGGCGGACAGCGCGGCGAGCCGGCTCGGCGTGCGCGCCGGCCAGGCGGTGCAGGAGCTGGGCTACGACGACGACGTCGACCACGACCTCCGGGAGGCCGTCGAGGCCCTCACCGGCGCGCCGATGCTGGACGAGGAGGACCAGGAGGTCGTCGACGTCGTCCTGCTCTGGTGGCGCGAGGGCGACGGCGACCTGGTCGACGCCCTGGTCGACGCCCTCACCACCCTCGCCGAGGACGGCGTCGTGTGGCTCCTGACGCCGAAGGCCGGACGACCCGGCCACGTGCCGCCCTCCGACGTGGAGGAGGCCGCGCCCACCGCCGGCCTGCACGCGACGAGCACCATCAAGCCGTCGTCGGACTGGACGGCCACCCGGCTCCTCAGCGGGCGCCGCAGCCGCTGAGCCCGCGCGAGCGGCGGATGCGCCCGAGCAGGCCCCACGGCGGGCGACCGTGGGCCACAGTGACCTCTCGCCACGGCCGCCGCTGGGTGCACCCCGGCGGCCGTGGCGCTCGCCCGGGCCTGTAGCTCAGCTGGTAGAGCACCGCGCTTACACCGCGGACGTCGTCGGTTCGAACCCGGCCGGGCCCACCGAGCGCGCACCAGCCCCCTCCGCCACCCCGGTAGCGTGGCTGGCGTGACCAGCCGTGAGACAGCGACCTCCAGGGCGCCGACGGTGGCCGAGGTCGTCGCCGTGCTGGAGGAGCTCTACCCGCCCCGGTGGGCGGAGGGCTGGGACGCCGTCGGGCTCGTGGTCGGTGACCCCGACGCCGTGGTCGAGCGCGTCCTGCTCGCCGTCGACCCGGTCTCCACCGTGGTCGAGGAGGCCGTGGCCTCCGGCGCCGACCTGCTGCTCGTCCACCACCCGCTGCTGCTGCGCGGGGTCTCCTCGGTCGCCGCGACCACGCCGAAGGGGCGCGTCGTCCACGACCTCGTCCGCGCCGGCTGCGCCCTGTACGCCGCGCACACCAACGCCGACTCCGCCCGCCCCGGCGTCTCCGACGCCCTGGCCCGCGTCCTCGGGCTGACCGACCTCGTGCCGCTCTCGGCCGCCCCGGTCGAGCCGCTCGACAAGGTCGTGGTCTTCGTCCCGCTCCCGCACGCCGAGGCCGTCACCGACGCGCTCGCTGCCGCCGGCGCGGGCTCGGTCGGCGCCTACGAGCGCGTGGCCTGGACCTCGACCGGCACCGGCACGTTCGTGCCCGGCGCCGGCGCGCGGCCCGCGATCGGCGAGCCGGGCCGCCGCGAGGACGTCGCCGAGGCGCGCGTGGAGGTCGTCGCCCCGCGGCACCGCCGGGAGGCGGTGCTCGCCGCGCTGCGCTCGGCCCACCCCTACGAGGAGCCGGCGTTCGACGTCCTGGAGATGGCTCCCTGGTCGAGCCCGCGCGGCCTGGGCCGGGTCGGCTCCCTGGAGCGCCCCATGGCGCTGCGCGCGTTCGCCGAGGTCGTGGCCGCGGCGCTGCCGGCGACGGCGGGCGGCGTCCGGGTCGCCGGCGACCCCGACGCCCCGGTCTCGCGGATCGCGGTCTCCGGCGGCGCGGGCGACAGCCTGCTCGGCGCCGCGCGGGCCAGCGGCGCCGACGTCCTCGTCACCGCCGACCTGCGCCACCACCCGGCGTCCGACGCCCGCGAGCTCGCCGGCGACGGCCCGCCCTTCCTCGTCGACGTCGCGCACTGGGCCAGCGAGTGGCCCTGGCTGCACGGCGCCGCCGAGCGCCTCACCTCGACCCTGGCCGAGCGCGGGCTGCGCGTGAGCACCGCCGTCAGCGCACGCCGCACCGACCCGTGGACGTTCCACGTCCCCAGCACCGAAGGGACCACCCGGTGACTCCTCCCACCGCACCCGTCGCCGACCAGCTCCGGCTGCTGGAGGTCCAGAACCTGGACACCCGGCTCGCCCAGCTGCTGCACCGCCGCCGCACGCTGCCCGAGCACGCGGCCCTGGCCGAGCTCGAGGCCCGCGCGGCCTCGCTGCGCGACCGGCTCGTCGCCGCCCAGATGGTCGCCGGGGACGTCGCCCGCGAGGCGGCCCGCGCCGACGCCGAGGTCGAGCTCGTGCGCGCCCGCGCGCAGCGCAACGCCGCCCGCCTCGCCGGGGGCGAGGGCAGTGCGAAGGACCTGCAGGCGCTGCAGAAGGACTCCGAGGCCCTCGCCCGGCGCCAGAGCGACCTCGAGGACCTCGAGCTGGAGGTGATGGAGCGCCAGGAGGAGGCGCAGGCTGCGGTCACCGCGCTGGAGGCCGAGGCCGCGGCCCTGGACGCCGAGCGGGCCGGGATCGTCGCGCGCCGCGACGCCGCGCTGGCGGAGATCGACGCCGAGGGCCGCTCGGTGCAGGCGGTGCGCGCGGGCTCGGTCCTCGGGCTCGACCCCGCCCTGCTCACCCTCTACGACAAGGTGCGCGCGGCCGAGGGCGGCCTGGGCGCCGCGCCGCTCGTCGGCGAGCGCTGCGGCGGCTGCCGGCTGCAGCTGACGCCGGTCGAGCTGGGCCGGGTGCGCGCGGCGCCCCCGGAGGCCGTGGTGCGCTGCGAGGAGTGCGGCCGCATCCTCGTGCGGACGCCGCAGGCGCAGGGGGAGGTGCACTGATGGCCCCGCCCCCCGGCCGCAGCGGGCGCCAGCTCGTGGTCGAGGCCGACGGCGGCTCGCGCGGCAACCCCGGACCGGCCGGCTACGGCGCCCTCGTGCGCGACGCCGAGACCGGCGTGGTGCTCGCCGAGGCCGCTGCCTCCATCGGCAGGGCGACCAACAACGTCGCGGAGTACTCGGGCCTGCTCGCGGGCCTGCAGGCGGCGGCGGAGATCGACCCGGACGCCCAGGTGGAGGTGCGGATGGACTCCCGCCTCGTCGTGGAGCAGATGTCCGGCCGCTGGCAGATCAAGCACGAGGACATGCGCCGCCTGGCCCGCCAGGCCCGCGACGTCCTGCCCGCCGGCCAGGTGCGGTACTCCTGGGTGCCGCGCGCCCGCAACGGCCACGCCGACCGGCTGGCCAACGAGGCGATGGACGCCGCGGCGAAGGGCCGCACCTGGGAGCGGCGCACCACCGCGGAGCAGGCCCTGGAGAGCGCCGCCGACGCGCTGCTCGCCGCCGACGACGCCCTGTTCGACGCACCCGCCGAGAACACCGAGAACACCGAGAGCCCCAAGACCCCCGAGACCCGCGAGGCCCCCGTGGACGAGACCCGCCTGCGCTACCGGCTCCTGACCGGCACCGACGACCGCGCGTTCTGCGAGCGGGTCAGCGAGGCCCTCGCCGAGGGGTACGTCCTGCACGGCGACCCGGCGGCCACCTTCGACGGCACGCGCGTGGTGGTGGCCCAGGCCGTCGTCCTGCCCGGCGCGGAGGTCGCGCGGGCGGCGGCGAGCCGGCGCTCGTGAGCCGCGCCGGCGACCTCACCCCGCAGCAGGCCTGGGAGCTGCTGGCCGCCGACCCGGACGCCGTCCTCGTCGACGTGCGCACCCGGGCGGAGTGGGCGCTGGTGGGCGTGCCCGACCTCAGCGCGCTGGGCAAGCGCGTCCTGCCCCTGGAGTGGGTCTCGCTCGACGGGCGGCCCAACGAGGCCTTCGTCGACCAGCTCGCCGCCGCGGGCGTGCCCGCCGACGCCCCGGTGGCGTTCCTGTGCCGCTCGGCGCACCGCTCCGTGGACGCCGCGGAGACGGCCGCCGCGGCCGGGTACGCCCGCGCCGTCAACGTCCTCGACGGCTTCGAGGGCCCGGTGGGCCCCGGCGGCCACCGCGACGTCGCCGGGTGGAAGGTCGTCGGGCTGCCCTGGCGCCAGTCCTGAGAGGGGTCACGAGGTCGCGGCGAGCGCGAGCACCGAGGCCAGCACCGCCACCGGGGCCAGCAGCGCGCCGCGCGCGACGAACCGCCCCCACCGCACCGGGACGCCGGCCTCGCGGCAGCGCGCCGCCCACAGCAGCGTGGCGAGCGAGGCCCACGGCGCGATGACCGGGCCGACGTCCACGCCGACGAGCACCGCCACGACCGACGCGGGCGGAGCCCCCGCGAGGGCGGGCTGCAGCGCCAGGTAGGCGGGGAGGTTGTTGACGGCGTTGGCGGCCAGCGCCGCGGTGGCCGCCAGGCGCAGCGACTCGCCCGCGATCGCGGGCTCGCTCGGCCCGGCGAGGTCGGTCAGCAGCGCGGTGAGCCCGTGCTCGCCGAGCGCCGCGACGAGCAGGAACAGGCCCGCGACGCCGGCCGCGAGCGGCAGCGGCACGAGGGACCACCGCAGCGCCCCGGGGCGCCGCCAGGCCGTCAGCGCGGCGAGGACGGCGGCACCGGCCGCGGCGACCGCCCACGGGGGCAGGCCCGCGGCCAGGGCGGGCAGGACGACCAGCACCGTGGCGGTGGCCGCGCGCAGGAGGACGGGGTCGTCCACCTCCACCGGCGGCGGCAGCTCGTAGCCGCTGCGCAGGTCGCGGCGGAAGAGCAGGGCGAGCAGGGCCGCCGTCGCCGCCGTCGCCGCCAGCGCCGGGGCCCACGTGAGCCCGGCGACGGCGAGGGTGCCGCCCGGCAGCTCCTCGGCGGCGAGCAGGTTCGTGAGGTTGGAGACCGGCAGCCACAGCGAGGCGGTGTTCGCGAGCCACACGCAGGTCAGCGCCAGCAGCTCGGCGGGGGCGCCGGTGCGCCGGGCGACGGCGAGCACCACGGGGGTGAGCAGGACGGCCGTGGTGTCCAGGGACAGCACCGCGGTGGAGGCGGTGGCCAGGACGACGACGAGCAGCCACAGGCGCCAGGTGCGCCCGCCGCCGCGGCGGGCGGCCCACCCCGCGGCCACCTCGAACACCCCGGCCGACCCCGCCAGCCCGGCCAGCGCCGTGACCGCCACGAGGAAGACCAGCACCTCCCACGTCCGCGCCAGCAGCGCGGCGGCGGCCTCGGCCGGCAGGACGCCGGTGAGGACGACGGCCGCTCCGGCGGCGGCCAGCAGCCAGCGCACGCGCTCGTCCCTGCCCCTGCCGGGTCAGTCGCGGACGACGACGTCGAGGGTGCGGGCGCGCCCCGGCGCGGCAGGCACCAGCTCGGCGGGGAAGGCCTCCGCGACCGCGGCGGCCAGCGCCACGGCGTCCGCGGGCACGGGCCCGGGGCGCACGAGCAGGTGGCGGGCGACCTGCCCGCGGGTGTGCTTGGCCATGTGGGAGACGACGCTGCGCCGCCCGTCGCGCTCGCGCAGCACCCGCAGCGCCACGACCCGCTCGGCGAGGCCGCGCGGCGGCCGCCAGGCCGCGGCGTAGGTGGAGGACCGGGCGTCGACGACGACCTGCCCGGGCTCGGCGGCGAGCGCGTCGAGCACGGCCGGCAGGTGCTGGCGCCAGAACGCCGGGAGCGGCCCGGTGCCGGGCAGGTCGGTGCCCATCGAGAGCCGGTAGGCGGGCACGGCGTCGCTCGGGCGCAGCAGCCCGTAGGCGGCGGAGGTGACGAGCACCTCGGTGGCGGCCCGCGCTGCGGCGTCGGGCGGGAGGCCCGGCAGGTCGAGGGCGTCGTAGAGGACGCCGGAGTACAGCTGCGCCACGGGGAGGGCGGGCTCGGTGCGCCAGCGGCTGTTGCGCTCGACCTCGCCCGCCAGGGACGCGCCCGTGCCGAGCACCTCAGCGGCCGTGGAGGCGGAGCTCACCTCCTCCAGCGCCGTGAGCACCTGGGCGCGGGCGCCGGTGAGCTCGGGGCAGGACAGGGCCGAGAGGTCCAGCGGGGAGCCGGTGGTCGCGGCGCGCTTCCGCTCGGACGGGGGGAGGAGCAGGAGCACGGGCGAGGACTCTAGGCGGCCAGGCCGGCTGGCCCGACGAGCGGCTCGGCGGACGGCTCGGCAGGTGGCCCGACGGGTGGAGGGTCGAGGACGTCGGGAGCGCGCTCGTAGGTGTGCCCGGTGCGGGTCGTCCAGGTCGTCGCGCCCGGCGCGTCCGCGCTCGCTGCGGCCGTCATCCCTCGGGCCGAGTGCTTCATGAGGTGGTGGTACCGGCACAGCGGGTGGAGGTTGCTCGCGCTCGTCGGCCCCTGCGGCCAGGGGAGGAGGTGGTCGGCGTCGCCGCGCCAGGCGGGCTGCCCGCAGCCGGGTGCGGCGCAGGCGGCGTGCCGGTGGGCGACCAGCTCGGCCAGCAGCGGCGAGGGGCGGTAGCGCTGCTCCTCGGTGCCCACCGCCACCCCCGTGGTGGGGTCGGTGAGGATCCGGCGCCAGGTGGCGTCCTGGGCGATCCTGCGGGCCGTCGCGGCCGGGATCGAGCCGTGCCCCCGCAGGACGCCGGGGGCGTCGTCGAGGCTGAGCAGCGTGGTCGCGGGCACGGTCACGTGCACCACCGGGCGGGAGGCGGCCGTGCGCGCGACGGGGCCGTGGGCGCCCTCCAGCACGTCGACGGCGATCTGGTGCAGCGCGTCGAAGCGCCAGGCCGCGAGGGTCGTGCCGTCGTCCGGGCCGGTCTCGCCGGCGGCTCGGCGCAGGCTGCGGGCTCGGGCGTCGATGGCCTGGAAGATGGTCTCGACCTGGTCGGCCGGCCCGCGGACCTGCGTGCAGGCCGTGGCCTCCGGCTCGGCCCACCGGTGGACGCTGCGCTCGGCGCGACGGGCCTCGGCGCGCTCCTCGGCGCTCGCGGGGTCGGCCGCGATGATGGCCGCCTCGAGGCGCCGCCGCAGGGTCGCCACCGTCGTCCGGCCCGCCGTGGGCAGCACCTGCTCCTGGGCCGCCGCGGCCACCGCGTCGGGCACGGCGGCGAGCCGGTCGACGATCACGGCGGCGCGGGCGGCGTCCAGCAGACCGTCGTCGAGGGCCGCCAGCACGGCCGCGCGGGGGCCGGTGAGCTGGCCGGCCCGCCACACGAGCGCCGAGGCCTCCGACGGCGTGAGGCGCAGCCGGGCGCCGACCTCGGTGTCGGTCCACGGGCGCGTGCGGCCCTGGGCGGCGGCCACGGGGTCGTCCACCGCGAGCGCACCGGCCTCGGCGCGCCACCGCGCGTCCAGCGCCGCCAGGGCACGTGCGCCGAGGGCTGCGGCGCCCGCCGCGAGGCGCTCCGCCGCCGCCACCGCCTCGACGAGGACGGCGTCCGAGGTCGTGCCGTCGTCGAGGCCGGTCAGCGGGCGCAGGGCGCTCAGCGCCGTCCAGAGCGCGGCGCCCGGCGCCATCCCGGCCAGCGCGAGCGCCGACTCGTCGTCCACCCCCGCCAGGCAGGGGTCCAGGGGGAGCCGCCCGGCGGCGTCCTCGCACGTCTCGAACACGTGTACGACTCTAGAGCGCCGGAGCGACCCACCGCTGGCGCTGTCCACAGGCCCCGTGGCGCGGGGCCGCCACGTCAGCCGCTGAGGCCCTGCACCAGGGCGAAGACCCCGACGACGACGATCAGGGCGCCGCCCACCCGCTGCATCGCGCGGTGCTGGCGCTCCGGTGCGGTCCGTCCGTGGTTCTTGTACAGCGTGACCCGCGACCCGCCGAGCAGGCCGAGCAGACCGGCACCGCCCACGAGGATCGCCGCGACGCCGAGGACGACGGGGATGATCTCCATGGCCGCACGCTAGGGCTGGGGTCCTCTTCTGCCACCGGACGCGCTGGGTGGACGTGCCAGGGCTGCTCACGCAGCGGCATCCGGTGACGCTGGGTGGCGAGTCCGGTGCGCTGCCAGCGGTGCCCACGAGCCACTAGGCTGGGGCTGCGGACGAGTGAGCTGGGCGGTCGCGTCAGCGCTCCGGGGAACCGGGGTGCTGCCGAGGAACGTCCGGGCTCCGCAGGGCAGGGTGGTGGGTAACACCCACCCGGGGTGACTCGCGGGAAAGTGCCACAGAGAACAGACCGCCACGCGCCTCGGCGCGCGGCAAGGGTGAAACGGTGGTGCAAGAGACCACCAGCACCCCCGGTGACGGGGGTGGCTCGGCAAACCCCACCCGGAGCAAGGCCAGACAGGGAGCGTTCGAGGGCTGCCCGCCCGAGCTCCCGGGTAGGCCGCTGGAGGGCGTCGGCAACGGCGTCCCGAGATGGATGGCCGCCACCCGTGGCCGGGTGACCAGCCACGGGGACAGGACCCGGCGTACAGGCTCACTCGTCCGCACCACCCGCGCCCACGAGCGCCGGGTCCTCAGGATCAGCTCGGCGCGGGCGCCGCCTCCTCGGGCAGCGCTCCGGCGCCCCGCCGCCGCGACCGCTTGTGGGCGTAGAGGCCGGCATCGGCGCGCGCGAGCAGCTCGGACAGGGCCTCGGTGCCCGAGGAGGTCGCCGCGCCGGCGCACCACGCCGTCGCGTGGCAGTCGGCGAGGCGCGCCAGCAGCGCCTGCGCCTCCTCCGCGTCGGTGGCCGGCAGGGTGAGGGCGAACTCGTCGCCGCCGAGGCGCGCCAGCACGTCCGAGCCCCGCAGGAGCGGCGTCCAGCTGGCGGCGAGCTCGCGCAGGAGCGCGTCGCCGGCGGCGTGGCCGTGGGTGTCGTTCACCGCCTTGAAGCCGTCGAGGTCGAGCACGACCAGCGTCAGCGGCTGCCCGCTCGCGTGCGCCCTCCTGAGGAGGGAGCCGGTCTGCTCCTCCCAGGCGCGGCGGTTGGCCAGCCCGGTGAGCGGGTCGGTCGAGGCCGCCGCGTGCAGCCGTCGCACCAGGCGCCCCTCGACCTCGCTGACGCACACCGCCGTCACGACGACGACCGCCCAGGGGACGAGGACGCCGGCCGGCACGCTGAGCGCGACCCCGGCGCTGGTGACCACCACGAGCACGGCCACGTGGGCCCGGCGCGCGGCCGGGGGCAGGAAGTGCGCGGCGTAGAGGGACAGGGCGATCACGACCGGCCCCAGGCCCACGACGCCCACCGCCGTCGCCGACCGGGCCGCCACGAGGGCCACGAGGACGGACAGCGCCCCGAGCCCGGTGTGCACGGTGGCCGCCGCGCCGCGCTCGCCGGCCAGCCGCAGGCCCGCGGCCGCGACGACGCCGGTGCAGCCCAGCGCCCACAGCAGCCCGACCGGGGTGCCCTCGTCGAGCGGTCGCGCCGCGCCCACGAGGCACAGGGCGCCGGAGACGGCGTAGAGCAGGGCCAGCACCGACACCGCCGTCCGCCGTGGTCCCTGCACCGCTCTCCCTGCTCTCGGGTCGTGGAGCCGTCGGGACATCGTGGCGCAGCGCCCGGCGCGGTGCCTCAGGCGGCCTGGGCGAGCACGTGGTCCTCGCTCGGGCCGACATAGGACTGCCCGCAGCCGGGGACACGGTCAGGGCGCCCCCGCGGCCATCGGCACGCAGCGGCCCGGGGTTGACCGGGACCGCCTCACCGGCCCCGCAGCAGGAGGTCGAGCACGCGGTCGGTCGCGCGCCCGTCCTCCAGGGAGCAGTAGAGGTCCTGGAACGCGGTGTAGCGCTCGGCGTAGCGGGTGCGGACGCCGTCCAGGTCGGTCAGCGCGTCCAGGACCTCGCCCGGGGTCTGCACGACCGGTCCCGGGGCGTCGGGCACGAAGTCGAAGTACAGGCCGCGCACGGAGTCGCGGTAGGCGTCGAGGTCGTAGGCGTAGAAGACCAGCGGCTTGCCGGTGACGGCGAAGTCGAACATGGTCGAGGAGTAGTCGGTGATCATGACGTCGGCCGCGAGGTAGAGGTCGCGCACGTCGGGGTAGTACGAGACGTCGCGCACGCCCGGGCCCTCGAGCGGCGCCATCCGGCTGGTCATCATGTAGTGCAGCCGGGGCAGCAGCACCCAGTCGGCGCCCATGCGCTCGACGAAGGCCTCGACGTCGAGGGCCAGCTCGATCTCGCCCTCGGCGTAGTAGGCGTCGTCGCGCCAGGTCGGCGTGTAGAGCACGGCCCTGGTGTGGTCGGCGATCCCCAGCGCCGAGCGCACCGAGGCCCGCCGCTCCTCGCGGTCGGGGGCCAGGAGGAGGTCGTTGCGCGGGTAGCCGGTCTCGACGACCTCACCGGGGAAGCGGAAGGCGCGGCGCAGCCGCTCGGTGCTGGCGCGGTTGGGCGAGAGCAGCACGTCCCAGCGCGCGACGTCGCGGTCCAGGCGGGCCAGGCGGTCGCCCGGCGCGGACATCGGCAGCACGTCGTGGTGGATCTTCTTCAGCGGGGTGCCGTGCCAGGTCTGCAGGTACAGGGCCCCGGGGGCCTTGGTCCACTCCAGCTCGGTGTGGGTGTTGGCGACGTGGACGTCCGCGGACTCCAGCGCCGCGATGCTCTCGGGGCTGCCGAGCTCGACCGTGGCGGCGTCCGCGGGGAAGCCGTGCTGGTGGGCGGGGTCGACCAGCCACACGTGCTCGTGCCGCGACCCCTGTTCCAGCAGCCGCTCGTAGACCGCCCGGGGGCTGTCGGAGAAGCGGCCGGCGAAGGAGTTGTAGACGAAGCGCATGAGGGTGTGTCTAACGCGCGCGGTCCACCGACGCACCCCCGGGGGGGTACGTCGGTGGACCGCGTGACGCTGGGTGGCGGGTCAGCCCTTGAAGGCGTCCTTCAGGTGCTCGCCGCGCTGCTTGAGGTCACCGGCGGCCTGGTCCTTGGTGCCCTCGGCCTGCAGCTGCTCGTCGCCGGTGTGCTCGCCGACGGCGGTCTTCGCCTTGCCCTCGGCCTGCTGGGCGGCGTTCTTCATCTTGTCGATGGCGCTCATGCGTCCTCCTGCGGTGGTCGGAAGGAGCGGACTCCCCGACGGTACGACCGGTTGCCGCGGGCCGCGCCCCGGGACGGTGCAGCCCCCCGGACGGCGCAGCCCCCGGACGGCGTCAGCGCGCCTCGCGGCGGCGGTGCAGGACGTCGAGGAGCAGCGTGCCGGCCGTGCCGAGCATGAAGACGTCCTTGGCGATGGCCTGGCCCTGCTCGGTCCAGGCCAGCGAGCCGGGCCTGCGCAGCCCGGGGGCGCGCAGGTAGAGCCCGACGAGGCCGGCCGAGAACCCGGCCAGCGCCCCGGCCGCGAGGCCCGTGGGCACCAGCGGCACGAGCAGCGCCGCGCCGAGGGCGATCTCGGCGCGCGAGAGGTTCTTGACGAACTGGGCCGGCGGGACGCTGCCCAGGAACGGGTAGGCCGCCGCGGCGAAGCCGTGCAGGCCCTGCGCGGCCTCCTGCGGAACGTCGCGCTTGCCGAGCCCGGAGTTGAGGACGTACAGGCCCGTCGCCACGCGAGCGGGCAGGTCGGACAGGGTGGTGGGACTGCGCACGGAGGGTCTCCTCGGGGTCGGGACGGTCCTCCCGACGCTAGCCACGCCCCGGGAGAGGCGCGAGGGGGTGCCCGGCTCCGGCCACGAGCTCCTCGGTGCGACACGGACGGCAGTTCTCCCGAAGTCCCGTGGCGGGGCGGGGCCGCGCACTAGCGTGGATCGCGAGCTCGAGACGCAGCGCCCGCGCACCGGCTGGGCGCCTCGACGCTGGAGGGGGAGCGACTCGTGGGACGACGGGTGCGGAGCAGGCGCGGGCCGCTCCACCTCGCCCACCCCGCTGAGGGCGTGGCCCTCGGCGTCGCCGGCCTCCTCGTCGCCGCGACGCTCGTCACCTCGCTCGGGGACCCCTCCGGCCCCGGCTCCTCGACCACCGCGTCGGACGCCGTCCCCTCGCCGCGCCAGACGCTCGTGGCCGCCTCGCGCGTGCTGCAGGTGGCGCCCGCCGCGACCGCCGACGGCTCGGCGCGGCACCCCGGCGCCCTGATCCTCGTCAGCCCCGCCGCGGACGGCGCCGCACCGACGGCGCCGGCCGCTCCTGCCGAGACCCCTCCGGCCACCGCGCCGACCGCTTCACCGACCGAGGCGCCTGAGCCGACGACCTCCCGGCCCTCCAGCGCCCCGACGCCGAAGCCCTCGCGGTCCGCCGGCGCCCCGGCGCCGTCGGAGCCGGCCGTGCCGACCCCGAGCACCACCGCGGCAACCCCGCCGCCCACGACGGACGAGAGCCCCGACCCGACCACGCCCGATCCGGACACCGACCCCGGCACCGACCCCGGGACCGGCACGGACCCCGGCACCGGGACGGGCACGGAGACCGGCGACGACTCCTCCTCGGAGACCACCACCGAGCTGACCGAGCAGCCCGCGACCGGGACGCCGGCCTCCGAGTAGCGCCCGACCGGCGTCCGGTCAGGCCCCGGCGGCGCCCCGCTCGGCGGCCAGCACCGCGGCGCCGACGATGCCCGCGGAGTTGAGCAGCTGCGCCGGCACCACGGGGGCGCGCAGGTCGAGCAGCGGCAGGTACTTGTCGTGCTTCTTCGAGACCCCGCCGCCGACGACGATGAGGTCGGGCCAGAAGAGGTCCTCCAGTGCGCCGAAGTAGCGCTGCAGGCGCTTGGCCCAGTCCTTGAACGACAGGTCGTCGCGCTCGCGCGCGGCGTCGGAGGCGCGGGTCTCCGCGTCGTGGCCGTCCAGCTCGAGGTGGCCGAGCTCGGTGTTGGGCACCAGGACGCCGTCCACGAGCAGGGCTGTGCCGATGCCGGTGCCCAGCGTGGCGACGAGGACGACGCCGCGGACGTCCTTCGCGGCGCCGTAGCGGGCCTCGGCGACCCCGGCCGCGTCGGCGTCGTTGACGACGTGCACCGCGTGCCCGGTCGCGGCGGCGAGCAGCGCGGCCACGTCGGTGCCGATCCAGGCGTCGTCGACGTTCGCGGCGGTGCGCGCCACCCCGTGCTGGATGACCGCCGGGAAGGTGACGCCCAGCGGCAGGTCGGTGGAGCCGCCCGGCAGCCCCTCGATGATCGTCGCGGTGAGGGAGCGCACCACCTCCGCCACGGCGTCGGGGGTGGAGGGCTGGGGGGTGGGCTCGCGCAGGCGCTCGGCGGCGAACTGCCCGAGCGCGAGGTCGACCGGGGCGCCCTTGATGCCCGACCCGCCGATGTCGACCCCCACGGCCAGCACCCCGTGGGTGCCGGTGCTCGAGCTGGGCCCGCCTGCTGCTGCGTCCGCGTTCACGCCCGGCACGCTAGCGGCGTCACGGGAGGGTCAGCACCTCGGCGCCGTCCTCGGTGACGAGCAGCGTGTGCTCGAACTGGGCCGTGCGCCGGCGGTCCTTGGTGACCACGGTCCAGCCGTCGTCCCACATGTCCCACTCGATCGTGCCGAGCGTGACCATCGGCTCGATGGTGAAGGTCATGCCGGGCTCGATCACCTCGGAGTGCTGCGGCGCGGAGTCGTAGTGGGGGATGACCAGCCCGGAGTGGAAGGCCGTCCCGATGCCGTGCCCGGTGAAGTCGTGCACCGAGCCGTACCCGAAGCGGCGCACGTAGCTCTCGACGACCCGGCCGATGACGTTGACCTCCCGCCCCGGCCTGACCGCCGCGATGCCGCGCTCCAGCGCCGTGCGGGTGCGCTCGACCAGCAGCCGGGACTCCTCGTCGACCTCGCCGACGCAGAAGGTCGCGTTGTTGTCGCCGTGCACGCCCACGCCGTCGAGGACCATGTAGCCGGTGATGTCGACGTTGACGATGTCGCCCTCGACCAGCACGGTCGAGTCGGGGATGCCGTGGCACACCACCTCGTTGACGCTCGTGCAGCACGCCTTCTGGAAGCCCCGGTAGCCGACCGTGGAGGGGTAGGCACCCGCGTCGCAGAGGAACTCGTGCGCCACCCGGTCCAGCTCGTCGGTGGTGACGCCGGGCGCGACGCTGCGGCCCACCTCCGCCAGCGCCTGAGCGGCGACCCGGCAGACCACGCGCATCCGCTCGATCGTCTCGGCGTCCTTGACCTCGGGGCCGGTGAACGGGCGGGGCGCGGGCCGGTCGACGTACTCCGGGCGCGGCAGGTGCGCCGGCACCGGGCGACGGGGGCTCACCAGGCCGGGGCGGACGGTACCGATCGGCGCGGCGCTGGCGGGGGAGGCGAGCAGGGTCCCGGAGGGAGCGGACATGCGAGGAGCCTACGTCGGCGCGAAGATCACCCGGAGGGCGCGGCGAGCCCGCCGGGCCGTCGCCGAGCAGCAGGAGGAGCCGTGACCGATCACGAGACGTCGTTCTGGTTCGACGTCAGCACCGGGCAGGTCGACGAGGGCCACAAGGCCCCTGCCGCGAACCTCATGGGCCCCTACCCCACGCGGGAGGCGGCGCAGAAGGCGCTGGAGACGGCCCGTGCGCGCACCGAGGCCTGGGACGAGGAGGACCGCCGCCGCGCGGAGGAGTGAGCCCGCCCGGGGGAGCGAGCCAGCGGCTCAGCGCACGAGCTTGGGCAGGACGTCGCGGCCGAAGACCTCGATCCACCGCTCCTGGTCGCGCCCGACGTTGTGCAGGTAGACCCGGTCGAAGCCGAGGTCGACGAAGCGCTGGATGTAGGCGCGGTGCTCGTCGGGGTCCTCGGAGATCAGCAGCCGGCCCTCGAAGTCCTCCGGGCGCACGAGCTTGGCCATGGCCGCGAAGTCGTGCGGGGAGCGGATGTCGGCCTTGGGGAAGGCCATCCCGCCGTTGGGCCACTGGTCGAGCGCGTCGGCGAGGGCCTCCTCGCGGGTGGGCGCCCAGGCCAGGTGCAGCTGGAGGACCTTCGGCATGGCGTCCGGGTCCTTGCCGGCCTCGCGCGCGCCCTCGGCGAACCGGTCGAACAGGCCGCCGATCTTCTCCAGCGGTGCGCCGACGGTGATGATCCCGTCGGCGTGCTTGCCGGTGCGCTTGGCGTTGATCGGGCCGGCCGTGGCCACGAGCACCTCGGGCGCCTGCTCCGGCATCGTCCACAGCCGGGTGGACTCCATCTGGAAGTGCGTCCCGGCGTGCTTGGCCTCCTTGCCCGCCAGCGACGCCGTGAAGAGCTTCTTGATGACGTCGACCGCCTCGAACATCATCGCCGAGCGCTGGCCGGCCTCGGGCCAGTAGCCGCCCAGGAAGTGCTCGTTCAGCGCCTCGCCGGCGCCCACGCCGAGCCAGGAGCGGCCGGGGTACATCGCGGCCAGGGTCGCCGCGGCCTGGGCCACCACCGCCGGGTGGAAGCGGAAGGACGGGCAGGTCACGCCGGGCCCGAAGTCGCCGCGGGTGCGCTCCCCGACCGCGGCCAGCACCGACCAGACGAACGACGCCTCGCCCTGGGCGGGCACCCAGGGCTGGAAGTGGTCCGCCGCCATGCAGCCGGAGAAGCCGTGCTCCTCGGCGAGCGCGGTCAGCCGCACGGCCTCCGCGGGGGCGAACTGCTCCAGGGCGGCGGCGTAGCCGATCGTCAGGTCTGCCATGCCCGGAACGCTAGCCCTCGGAGCGAGGGCCCCGCTGGTCGGGCAGCCCACCGCGGCCCCGCCCCGTCACTGCCCCGTCAAGGGCCCGTCACTGCGCCAGGGACTGCTCCGGTCCGGGGAACGCGCGCGAGCGGACCTCGTCGGCGTAGGCGGCGGCGGCGTCGCGCAGCCCGGTGCGCAGGTCGGCGTAGGCCTTCGCCAGGCGCGGGACGGGGCTGGTGAAGCCGGCCATGTCGAGCCAGACGAGCACCTGCCCGTCGCAGCCCGCGCCCGCGCCGATGCCGATGGTGGGGATGTCCAGGGCCGCGCTGACGCGCTCGGCCAGCGGCGCAGGCACGACCTCCAGGACGACGGCGAACGCGCCGGCCTCCTGCAGCGCGAGGGCGTCGGCGAGCAGCTTCTCCCCGGCGTCCTGCCCGCGCCCCTGCACCCGCTTGCCGCCGAGGGCGTGCTCGGCCTGCGGGGTGAGGCCGAGGTGGCCCATGAAAGGGATGCCGGCGGCGACGACGGCGCGCACCTGGGGCAGCACCGAGGCCCCGCCCTCGAACTTCACCGCGTGGGCCAGGCCCTCCTTGAGGAAGCGGACCGAGGTGGCCACCGCCTGCTCGGGGGAGACGTGGTAGCTGCCGAAGGGCAGGTCGGCGACGACGAGGGGCCGCCGGGCGCCCGCCGTGACCGCCCGCACGTGGGGGAGGAGGTCCTCGACGGTCACCGGGATCGTCGTCTCGTACCCCATGAGGTTGTCGCCCATGGAGTCGCCGACGAGCAGGACGTCGATGCCCGCCTCGTCGAAGATCGCCGCGGTGAGGGCGTCGTAGGCGGTGAGCATGGTGATCGGCCGGCCGGCGTCCTTCATCTGGCGCAGGTGCTGCACGCGCACGCGCCTCACACCGATCGGGTGCTGGGCGGGCCGCTCGCTGGCCCGGGGCTCATCCACGCGACCGCTCCTCGCGCCAGTGGGTGGTGATGGGCAGGCGGCGGTCGCGCCCGAACGCGATCGCGCTGATCTTGGTGCCGGGGGCGAACTGCCGGCGCTTCCACTCCGCGCGGTCCACCAGGCGCACCACCTCGTCGACCGTGGTGGCGTCGAAGCCCGCCGCGAGCAGCTCTGACCGGCCCTGGGCGCCGACCACGTAGTGCTCGAGGAGGTCGTCGAGCAGCTCGTACGGGGGCAGGCTGTCCTGGTCGGTCTGGCCCGGGCGCAGCTCCGCCGACGGCGCCTTGGTGATCGAGGCCTCCGGGATCGGCGGCACCTGCCCGCGCTGCTCCGCGGCGGCGTTGCGCCAGCGGGCGAGCTCCCAGACGAGCATCTTCGGCACGTCCTTGAGCGGCGCGTAGCCGCCCACGGAGTCGCCGTAGAGGGTGGAGTAGCCCACCGCCAGCTCGCTCTTGTTGGACGTCGCGAGCACCAGGTGGCCCTCGGAGTTGCTCAGCGCCATGAGGGTCGTCCCGCGCACCCGGGCCTGGAGGTTCTCCTCGGCCACGCCGGTGAGCTGGACGCTGCCCGCCAGGCCAGCCGTGAACGCGTCGACCATCGGGGCGATCGGGACCACGCGGTAGTCCAGGCCGGTGCGCTGCGCGAGGTCGGCCGCGTCGTCGCGCGAGTGCTCCGAGGAGTAGCTGCTGGGCAGCGAGACGCCGGTCACGCCCTGCGGCCCGAGCGCGTCCACGCCCAGGGCCGCCACGACGGCGGAGTCGATGCCGCCGGAGAGGCCGAGCGCGACCCGCGAGAAGCCGTTCTTGCGCACGTAGTCGCCCAGCCCCGTGACCAGCGCCGCCCACACCTCCTCGACCTCGCCGAGGCGGTCGGCCTCCGGCGCGGGCAGCGGGTCGTAGGCCGGCACGGGCTCGGTGCTGAGCACGGTGCGCACGACGCCGGGGACGGCGTCCGCGGGCTCGTCGTGGCTCGGGTCCAGCGCCAGGTCGAGGTCGACGACGAGCAGCGCCTCGGCGAACTGGGGCCCGCGGGCGAGGACCTCGCCGTCGGCGCCCACCACGAGGGAGTCGCCGTCGAAGACGAGGTCGTCCTGGCCGCCGACGGTGTTGAGGTAGGCCAGCGGGCAGCCCGCCTCGGCCGCGCGGCGGCGCACCAGGGCCAGGCGGGTGTCGTCCTTGTCGCGCTCGTAGGGCGAGCCGTTGACCACCAGGAGCAGCTCGGCGCCGGCCTCGCGGGTCTTGGCGACCGGGCCGCCGTCCTGCCAGAGGTCCTCGCAGATCGCCAGGGCCACGTCGACGCCGCGCACCCGCACGACGGCGAGGTCGCGGCCGGGCACGAAGACGCGGAACTCGTCGAAGACGCCGTAGGTGGGCAGGTGGTGCTTGGCGTAGCGGGCCACCACCGCGCCCCCGTGCAGCACGGCCGCGCAGTTCTGCGGCATCCCCTTGGGCACCGCCGTGCCGCCGTGCTCGCCCTCGCCCTCGGGCAGGTCGCTCGTGTCGAGCTGGGTGGCGGCGTCGACCACCCGGTCGAGGTAGCCGACGACGACGGGCAGGTCGCCGGCGCCGTCCTCGGCGAGGTCGCGGGCCAGGGCCGCCAGCGCGTCGCGGGAGGCCTCGACGAAGGAGGACCGCAGCGCGAGGTCCTCCACCGGGTAGCCGGTGAGGACCATCTCGGGCAGGGCGAGCAGGTGCGCGCCGGCCGCCACGGCCTCGCGGGCGCGCTCGCGGACGAGGCGCGCGTTGCCCGCCAGGTCGCCGACGGTGGGGTTCACCTGGGCCAGGGCCAGGCGCAGCTGGGGCATGGGCCGAGCCTAGTGAGCCGCGCCGGTGCTGCTCGGCGGCCCGTCGGCTCAGTGGCCCATGGAGACGCGGTGGTCGGGGTGGGTGTGCGGCGCGTCGTCGCCGGCGCGGGCCTCGTCGGCCTCCCGCGCCGCGCGCGCGGTGTCGTCGCGGCGCTGGCGGCGGGTGTCGAGGACGGCGGGCACGAGGGCCAGCGCGATGAGCAGGGCCGTGACCCCCAGGGCGGCGCCGATCGCCGAGCGGCCCGAGCCGCTGCCGTCGAGGGCGAAGAAGACCGCCCCGACCACGGCGATGCCGGCCGCCGAGCCCAGCCGCTGGGTGGTCTGCAGCACGCCGCTGGCGCTGCCGGCGTCGCGCTGCTCGACCCCCGCGAGGGTGAGGGTGACGTTGGGGCTGACGACCATCCCGCTGCCCGCGCCGGCCACGAGCAGGGGCAGGGCCAGGAGCGGGCCGGTCCACCCGGCGCCCACCGCGGGTGCGAGCAGCTCGATGACGGCGATGCACGCGAGCAGGCCAGCGGTCACGAGGGCCAGCCCGGCGACGACCATCCGGCGGCCGTAGCGGTGGACGTTGCGGCCGGCCAGCGGTGCGCTCACCGCGCCGGCCACGGCGAACGGCGTCGTCGTCAGCCCGGCCTGCAGCGGGGTGTAGCCGAGGTCCTGCTGGAGGAACAGCGTGAGGACGAAGAAGATCGCCGTGAAGCCGGCGAAGTAGAGGGTGCCCAGCCCCGCGCCCGAGGTGAACGCCGCCTGGCGGAGCAGCCCGAGGCGCACGAGCGGCGTCCGCCCGCGCGCGGCGGTGCGCCGCTCCCAGGCCAGGAAGCCCGCGCCCACGACGAGGGCCAGCACCAGGCAGGCCAGCACGAGGGGCGTGCCGAGCACGCTGCGCTCCTGCAGCGGCAGGAGCACGAGGAGGACGGCGACGCCGAGCAGCAGCGACCCCGTCCAGTCCAGGCGCTGGTGCTGCCCGGAGGCCTCGTGCCGCAGCAGCCGCACCGCGAGGACCATCGCCACCAGCCCGACCGGGATGTTGACGAGGAAGACCCAGCGCCAGGCGTCGTCGCCGGGCACGAGCTGGAGGATGCCCCCGCCGATCAGCGGCCCCGCCGCCGTGGACAGGCCGATCGTGCCGCCGAAGAGCCCGAACGCCCGGCCGCGCTCGGGCCCGGTGAACAGCGACTGGATGATCGCGGTGATCTGGGGGTTGAGGACGCCCGCCCCCACGCCCTGCACGAGCCGGGCGAGGATCAGCGTCTCCGGGCCGGTGGCCAGGCCGCAGGCCAGGGAGGCCAGGAGGAACAGGGCCAGGCCGGCGAGGAACAGGCGCTTGCGCCCGGAGGAGTCGCCCAGGCGCCCGGCCGGGACGAGGGCGAGCCCGAAGGTCAGCGCGTACCCGGTGAGCACCCACTGCAGCTGGCTCTCCGAGGCGCCCACGCCCGCCTCGATCGAGGGCAGCGCCACGTTGACGATGCTCACGTTGAGCAGGCTCATGAAGCCCGCGACGAGGCACACGGACAGCACGCGCCAGCGGCGCGGGTCCGCTCCGGGAGCTGGTGGTGCCGGGTTCTCGGAGGGCTCGCGCGTCACGACTCACCATCGTCGTCGTGGCCGGGCCTCACCGCCCGCCGGGGACTGGCACGATGACGGCCATGGACAGGCAGCAGGAGTTCGTCCTCCGCTCGGTGGAGGAGCGCGACATCCGCTTCATCCGGCTCTGGTTCACGGACGTGATCGGGTCGCTGAAGTCGGTGGCGGTCGCCCCCGCGGAGCTCGAGGGCGCCTTCGCCGAGGGCATCGGTTTCGACGGCAGCGCCGTGGAGGGCCTGACCCGGGTCTCCGAGGCGGACATGCTCATGCGCCCGGACCCGACCACCTACCAGGTGCTGCCCTGGCGGGTGGACGCCCAGAGCGGCCAGGGCACCGCCCGGATGTTCTGCGACATCCTCACGCCCGAGGGGCAGCCCGCCGCCGCCGACTCCCGCCAGGTGCTCAAGCGCGCCCTGGCCAAGGCGGCCGACATGGGCTTCACCTTCTACACGCACCCCGAGATCGAGTTCTACCTGCTCAAGGACGACGCGTCGGCCACCGGCGTGCCGGTGCCGGTGGACTCCGGGGGCTTCTTCGACCACGTCCCGCGCGGGGGCGGCCAGGACTTCCGGCGCCGGGCGATCTCGCTGCTGGAGTCGATGGGCATCTCGGTGGAGTTCAGCCACCACGAGGGCGGCCCCGGCCAGAACGAGATCGACCTGCGCTACGCCGACGCGCTGTCCACGGCCGACAACATCATGACCTTCCGCACGATCATCAAGGAGGTCGCGCTCGAGCAGGGCATCTACGCGACCTTCATGCCCAAGCCCCTGGCCGGCCAGCCGGGCTCGGGGATGCACACCCACATGTCGCTGTTCGAGGGCGACCGCAACGCCTTCCACGACCCGGCCGGGCACTACCAGCTGTCGAAGACCGGCCGCCAGTTCATCGCCGGGCTCCTGCGCCACGCCCCGGAGATCACCGCGGTGACGAACCAGTTCGTCAACTCCTACAAGCGGCTGTGGGGCGGCGACGAGGCCCCCTCCTACGTCTGCTGGGGCCACAACAACCGCTCCGCGCTCGTGCGGGTGCCGCTGTACAAGCCGCGCAAGGGCAACTCCGCGCGGGTGGAGTACCGGGCCCTGGACTCCGCGGCCAACCCCTACCTGGCGTTCGCGGTGCTCCTCACCGCCGGCCTCAAGGGGATCGAGGAGGGCTACGAGCTCCCCGAGTCCGCGGACGACGACGTGGAGCGGATGACCGACGCCGAGCGCCGCGTCATGGGCATCAAGCCGCTGCCGGCGAGCCTGGACCGCGCCCTCGGGGTCCTCGAGGAGTCCGAGCTCGTGGCCGAGGCCCTGGGCGAGCACGTCTTCGACTACCTGCTGCGCGACAAGCGGGTGGAGTGGCGCCAGTACCGCGAGCAGGTGACCCCCTTCGAGCTGCGCCGCTACCTGCCGGTGCTCTGACCCGGTGAGCGCGCGATGGCTCCGCCGGTGAGCAGGGTCCTCGTCGTCCAGCACGAGGACGGCTGCCCGCTCGGGAGGCTCCCTCTGCCGGGCGTCGACGTCGACCTGCGCCGGCCCTACCGCGGGGAGGCGCTGCCGGGCGACCTGGCCGAGCACGACGGCCTGGTCGTCCTCGGCGGGCAGGTGGCGGCGTGGGAGGACGACGCCGCGCCCTGGCTGCCGGCCACCCGGGGCCTGCTCGCCCGGGCGGCCGCGGACGGCGTCCCGGCGCTGGGGATCTGCCTGGGGGCCC
>NZ_JBZYWI010000034.1:0-25726 GCF_058932755.1 Quadrisphaera sp. DVD1 | reverse complement strand
GCCGGCCGCCGCCGACGCGGCGGTGGCCGTGGGTTCCACGCCGAGCGCGTCCGCGAGCAGCCGCACTGGTGAGACCGCCCCGACCCCGGCCGAGGACCCGGTCGGCACTACCGACGAAGGCGGTCGCGTGCCGGCCTTCGTGCTCGTGACCTTCGGTGCCGTGGTCGTCGCCGGGCTGGGCGTGGCCGCCTGGTTCCTGCACGAGTACCGCGAGCCCCGCCCGCCGCGCCGCGGCTAGGTGTTCTGCCCAGGGACGTTGGTCGGGTGAGTGCGATGAACTTGTCTGACTGAGGGTGCAAGCGCGGGAGGCCCTCCCGGTGTGGAGTGGAGCTGCTGAAGGCCCGCACCACCACCAAGAGGTCCTTGTGTCCCACGCTAACGCCGCCTCGACGCGAAGGCCCGTCTCAATCTCGGCCCGTCTCGTGCGCGATGACGGATGGCCGATCGCGCGGGCCGCGGAGTACTTCCACGTCGCCTGGCCGACGGCGAAGCGGTGGGCGGTCCGCTATGAGGCGATGGGCGAGGCGGGGATGGCCGACCGCTCCTCGCATCCGCACCAGTCCTCGACCCGCACGCCGACTGCCCAAGTCAAGCGCGTGGTGCACCTGCGGTGGAAGCAGCGCCTGTCCCCACCGACCATCGCCGCAAGAACAGGGATGCCCGCCTCGACGGTTCACGCGGTGCTGACCCGCTGTCGACTCAACCGCCTCTCCCACATCGACATCCGCACCGACGAGGCGATCCGCCGCTACGAGCACGAGCGTCCTGGCGCGCTGATCCACGTCGACGTCAAGAAGCTCGGCAACATCCCCGACGGCGGCGGGTGGCGCTACGTCGGACGCAGCCAGGGGTTGAAGAACCGCTCCGCCTCCGCGACCCGCGGGACCAACGCCCGCTACCAGCCGCTGCTGCACGGCGTTCGTGCACACCGTCATCGATGACCACTCCCGGGTCGCCTACGCCGAGATCCACGCCGACGAGACCGCCGCCACCGCGTCGCCGTCCTGCGCCGCGACGTCTCCCGGTTCGCCGCCCGTGGCGTGAAGGTCGAGCGGTCCTGTCCGACTACGGCAGCGCCTACAAGTCCCACGCCTGGTGCGATGCCGGCGCGGACCTCGGCATCACGGCGAAGAAGACCCGCCATTACCGGCCGCAGACCAACGGCAAGATCGAACGCTTTCACCGCACCATGGCCGCCGAATGGGCCTTCGCCCGCCACTACCGCAGCGCGATGCGACCGGCGGCGGCCTCGGCGTGCAGCGCGGGCAGCTCAGTCAGCGGGATGCGCCGGGTGACCTGGACCCGCAGAGTGCCGCTGTCGAGCAGGGGCTCCAGCTCGGTGTGGCGGTCGCGGCGGGGCAGCACGAGCAACGTCGCTGCGCTGACGCCGCGGCCTTCGTCACCGAGGGTGGCCATGAAGGCGGTGGTGCCGACGACCTTGCCGCCGTCGCGGACGAGGGCCACCAGCGCGGTGAACCGCTCGGGGTCGATGGGGGCGAGGTTAGACAGCCCGATTCGAGCAGGCAAAAGCCAACATGCATTGCGGTTAGGAGGCTCATGCGGGCTTGCTGACGATCACTGCGGTTCTCGTCTCGCCATCGAACGGATCAATGTGCCATCCACGGTGGAGCACCGACTCCTGCTACCGGAGGTGCCGCACCCGGGCGGGGCTCTTCGGCCCGGCCGGGCAGCGCGCACGCCCCCCCCCGGTGGGCACCTCACGGCCCCTGCTCCGCTGACCCGTCAGGCGGCGAGCAGCCGGGGTCTGGCCGGTGGCTCAGACCCGCGCGCGGGCCTCGTTGAACGCGGCGACCAGCAGCACGACAGCGGCTAGGAGCGCCTCCAGGCGGTCGCGGCTCGTCACCGCCTCCAACGCTCGCACGTCCCGCGCGTGCACCGCCCGAACGATCTCGCGCGGGTGGTCGGGCAGAGGGAGTCGCGTCGCCGCGATGAGGACGTCGAGTTCCACACCCTCGGTCACGTCTTCGACCCAGAGGAACAGCTCGCCGATGACGTCCCGGGCCTGCAACGGGGCGAGCGCCTCGAGGGCGGTGGTGATGGCGGCCTGGTCGCCACTCTGGACGGCGGAGATCGCCGCAGCGACCAGCGCGATGTAGTCGTCGTCCGGCTCAGTCACTTAGTGTCCCCGATCGCTAGCTGTTGCGGTACTGAAGGATGTACTGGCGCAATTCACGGACGTCTAGCGCGGCCCCCACGGCCGTGGACGCCCACTTGAGGCCCCCCTCAAGGCCGTCCATGTTGAGGAAGGCCCCGAGGAGGTCCAAGGCGAAGCCCTTCATGGCCTCGCGCCGTTCGTCGGAGCTCCAATCATCGAGCCCGCCCGTCCTCCAAGCCTCCCACGGCCGCTGGGCCCCCTTCGCGAGGGCGAAGGCCGCCAGCACGAGGGGGGCAGTGGCTCCTGCGGTGGCCGTGAGTGCCGCCACACCCCCGCCGACGACCAGGACGCCAGCTACGAAAGCGACGTCGCGCTTCCACCCAAGCTCCTGGTGGAGCTCCGCCAGCCGCTCCCGGCGCTTGTAGAGGCCGGCGCCACCGGCCGTCAGCGCCACGACGGCGACGGGCAGGAGGGGCGCCGCGAGCGCAACCGTGCCGGCCAGCGAGGCGCCTGCGATCACCGCCCCTGCTGTGTCCCATCCGAGATGCGCCTGCATGCGCTTGAGGCGGCTCCGACGCGCGGCGGCGACGTGGTCCACAGCCCCGGTACCGCTGGTCTCCCAGCTGCCGCCCGCCCCGCTCGTGCCGGCCGGGGCGGGCGTGTGCGCAAAGGACGTCGACACGTACGCCTGGAGGGCGGCGTGGGCGGCCATGAGTTCGTCGTGCGCCGCATCCACGTCCGTGAAAGCCCGGCCGAACTCGTCGACCGCCTTGCGCAGCAGCGGAGTGCACCTACCCGTGGTGGGCGCGCTTGGGAGCGCCTTGTCCCCTGCGACCCTCGTGTTGTGGAGCGGCGTCTTCTCCCGACCCACGTCAGCTCGGAGGTCATTGATGCGCCCCAGCAGGTCGTTGAGCTGCTTGACGAGCTCGTCGGCGTTCACCACGGCGGCCTACGCCCCACGCAGCCTGTGAGCGCTGGCCACGGCCAAGGCGACCGACACAGCCGTCGTCGCGTACCAAACCGCGTCGGGAGCGCTGCGCGAGGTGCCGAGCGGGCCCTGGATGGTGACGAGTGCGGCGCAGATGGCGTTCACGAGCCAGACCACGACGAGGACGCCGGCGCCACAGGCAGCGACCCGGGACAGGACGAAGGCCTTCCGGGCGGCGGATGTCGCGTCGAGGAACGGGCGACCGGCCGCGGCCCGCAGCATCAACGTCGAGGGGCCGCTGTAGAGGCGGACTCCGACGGCAACCAGACCGCCGACCGTGGCCGCGCAGCCGAAACCGTTCGGCCCCCCGATGACCGCCAGGAGGACGGAAGCCACTCCGACGAGCAGGGTGACGAGGTCCGCCGCCTTGGCGAGGTCCCAGTCGCTCGCGCGGCGGTTCTCCTCGTCGACCAGCTGCTCCATCCTGCGCAGCTCCTCGCGGGTCTTGGCCACCTGCGCCGAGGCACGGTCCCGCTGCGCCTGCAGCGCCGTCACCGCGGAGTCCAGCGTCTTCACACTCGCGAAGTCGGGCTCTCGTCCCGAGCTGCGGACGCCGGGCTTCGGAATGGCGCCCTTGCTCGAGGCGGACTGGCCTGCTGTCCTGACGGCGTCGGTGAGCGTGGTCGCCGCCGTCCGCGCCGCCTCCCTCGTCCTGGTGGCACGGGCGTCTAGGTCGCCGAGGGTCCTGTCGTGATCGGATGCGGCGCGCTGCTCGGCGATCCGCGCCTCGAGCGGCAGTTGCTCGATTTCCCCCAAGGCGGCGTAGAGCGCGGCGAGGGTCACCCGAGGCGCTTCCACGCTGCGAAGTCAGCACCGTCGAGCGGGGCGACCGACGCCACCGTCGACATCCCGCGCTGGGAGCTGAGCGCTGAAAAGACCACCGTGCGACCCTTCTTGAGGGGCGGGATGTCGTGCCTGCTGCGGCCCGACGCCTTCTCGATCAGCTCCTCGTCGCCGCCGACGAAGAGCACGGTTTTGTAGTCGTTGCGCAGGTTGTACTGGTCTCCGGGGATGTCGCGGAGGTCGCTCCACTGCCCGACGACGTTGACGCCCTTGCGGGGAAGCTCGCGGATCAGCGTCTCCCACTCGTACTCGGCGGCCTGCTTGAAGTTCGTGTTCTCCGCGCCGAGCAGGACCACCACGGCGCGCTGGTCGTGGCCGGACCTGTCCTTGATGGCCTCGAGCGCCTGCTCCTCGGCGTCGCCGCCGAAGCGGGCCACCTCCGCCCCAAGAACCTCCAGGGCCGCGCACCACTCATCGATCCGCGCCACCTCCCGGTACTTCGGCAGGAGGCCATCCAGCAGGACGACGCTGATCGCCTCCCGCGCCGCCGCGACCGCGCTGAGCACCGCGGTCTGCGCGGTCGCCACCGCGGACGGGATGTCGAGGCTGCCGAGCACGAGCAGGTTGCTACCGCTGGTCGAGGCGAACCGCGTCTGTGCGACGGCCGCCTCCACGGTGCACTCCTGCCCGAACCATGCGGGCAGGTCGCCGTGCTCCGGTGCGGGGCGAGCGCTGGAGGCCACCAGTTCGCGGCTGGTGACGCGCTTGTCACCTCGGTACACGCGAGCCGCGGCCCCTGCGCAGCGCAGCCGTCGCGCTTCCTGCGCCAGGTCATCCTGGAGCGTGGCGTACTCCTCGTCGGCGAACGCCACGACGAAGAGCTGGTTGTCGTCGGGTGCCCCGCCTCGCCGGTTGAGGATCGCCTGCCCGCGGTAGCGGAGCTGCGCCGCGCCATCGTTGCCGGACTGCAGGAACTTCGTCGCCTCGTCGGGACCGAGCTGCAGCACGACCCGAGCAGGCACGTTCTCGAGGATGGCCTTGTCCTTGTCCCCGTCGAAGCGGATTCCGCTCAACGTCTGGCTGGCCAGGACCACATGGAGACCGAAGGACCGTCCGCGCCGGACCAGGTCCTCGAGCAGCTGAGTGGCCTGCACGTAGTCGGGCCCGGCGAACATGCCTTGGAACTCGTCGATAACCAGGACCCACCGCGGCATGACCGAGCCGGTCCTCGTCCGGTACTCCTGCAGGTTGGGGACGTTGCCGGTCTCCTTGAACACGCGAGATCGGCGCTCGCGCTCGTCGACGAAGTGCTGCAGGGTCGCCAGGCCGAACTGCGCGTCGCTCTCGATGGAGACGACCGAGGCGTGCGGGAGAGCCTGGCCCCCACCGTCCGCCAGGAACTGCTGGAACTCAACGCCGTCCTTGAAGTCGAGCAGGAAGAGGCGCAGCTCCTCCGGGGAGTAGCGCGCCGCCATGGAGTAGATCATGGCCTTGAGCAGAACCGTCTTACCCGAGCCCGCGCGCCCGCCGACCAGCACGTTGTGCAGGTTCGACGTGGTGTCGCCCATCGTGAACTCGACGGTCTCGTTGCCCTTGCGCCCGAGGGTGATGGTGACGCCGTCCGCCGTCGAGCGCGAGCCACCATCGGCGGAGCGCCACCAGGGTGCCCCCGCCGCGACGTCCATGAACGGGACCTTCGGCAGCACGCCCTGCTTCGCAGCGTCGACCACCAGCTTCATCAGGCGCTGCTGGGCCTCCAGGGGCACGGCAGGCAACAGCCGGAACTGCGGTGCCGTGCCGATGCCGGGGACGGACGCCCGCCAAGGGCCCCCTCCGGTCGGCACGAGCCGCGTCGCGCCCCGGGTGACCTTCGCGAGGTCGAGCTCGCGTGGCGACGTCTCCGTCGGGTCGTGGTGCAGGATCACCGAGATGCCCGCGGCCGCGCCCTGGTCGATGATGCGCTGGACGTCCTGGGCCGCCCGCTCGCTCCAGTACGAGGGGCCGTCCAGGATCACGAGCGTGTGGTATTGGTGCTCGTGCTGCCCGGTCGCCTCGACCAGCGCACCCATGCTCGCGTACTGCTTGGCCGTCGAGGCGCCGACCGCGATCATGTGCCCGAGGTGCTCGGCCAGCACCTTCTCGAGCCCTTCTTGGGACGGGTGGACGTTCACGAGGATTTTGGCCTCGGTCGAGGCTCCGTGGGCCTGGAAGCCGGCCAGTGCGGATTTCATCTTCGGGTCGAACACGCTGACGACCATCTGACCGCCCGGGGCCGAGGCGAAGGCCTGTGCCACCAGTGCGATGACAAGCGCGTCCACCTCGGGTCCTGCCGGCGCCTCGACGACGACGTGGCCCTCGTCCACGAGCGGAACGAGGGCCGGCAGCGTGGGGAGCCGCCGGTTGAGCTCGGAGCCGTTCGGGAACAGCACGGTGCCCACCGTGGCGTAGGGCCGGACCGTCAGCGCCGGGCACAGGTCCGACTCCGTCATCCCGACACGCGCCAGTGCCGGGCTGCGCTGTCCCAGGGCGATCGACGCATCGCGCGCCGCGAGACCCGCCGTGGTCAAGGCGTTGCCCAACCGGGTGGCCCGGATACGGGCGTCCCGCTCGAAGGCCGCGCTCGCCCTGCTCCTTAGCGCCTCGACCGACGCGAGGTCCCGGTCGCGCTCCGCCGCGAGCCGCTGGGCAGCGGCTTCGGCGTCGGCCCGCAGGAGGCCAAGCGCCCCGGAGAGCTGGTCGGTGGCTCGGGCGAGATCCCGCTCGACCTGCACGAGGGCGGAGCTCTGCACAGCGATGCGCTGCTCGATGTCGACGAGGCGGGGGTCTTTGGCCAGGCGGGCAGGCCTCGCGTCCTGCGGCGCCTCAGCCACCTGGGGGTACGGCCGGGAGGTCTGGGGCCGGGGCCGGGGCGCACGGTCGCGGCCAGCAGGCGCTCCCTGGCCCGCGGCCCCCCTGGGGTCCGCGATTGGGGGGCCGCCGCAGGTGAGGCACCGCGCGGTCTGCGCGGGTCGCCCGCACCGGCTGCACACCAGGTCAGACATCAGTCCTTCACCGTTCTCGTCGGGCAGCGGGCGTGCAGGCGGGCGGAGCAGCGGCGCTACTTCTGCGTCATCGCGTTGATGACCTGCTCGCGCGTCGGCCACCTCTCGCCAGCGGAGCGCTGCCACGGGAACGGCGTCGGCGACAACCGGTGCAGGTCCTCGATGTACTCGCCGTCGGCGACGTCGAGCCACTGCTGCCAGGACTGGTCGTTCGACGGGCCGTCATGAAGGACTCGCCACCCGGGCCGGGACGCCATCTTGCTGTACAGGGGCAGGGCGATGAAGCCGGTCAGCACGCCGAGGAAGGACTTGAGCGCAAGATCGCCGATGAAAACGCGCGCCTGGGACTCGGTCGCCCAGATCCGGAACCGCAGGAGCTCGGCCTCGGACTCCGGCACGCCGTCCGCGATCCAGGCGGCGACCCCCGTGGCCTCGACGTACGCGGCGGCCGCCTTGCGTGAGGCGATCGGCAGCATGGGGACGAGGACCTCGCGGATCATCGCGTCGGCAGCGACGCTGCGCACGCCCGGGTCGCCCCCGCTGGCCTCGACGGACGCGATCAGGCGCTTGATCCCGCCCTCCACGTCCCCCTTGCGGAACGAGGCGCTCGCGACGATGCCGTAGAGCTCGGCCGGCAGCTTGACGCCTCGGGCCGACGCGTCCGACTCGAGCAGGTCCAGATCGCTCAGGCTGCCGAAGGCCAGGAGCACGCGGGCCTTCGCCAGCCACACGTCTGGGTTCGTCGGCGCCCGGTCGACAGCGCGTTCGGCGGACGCCGCCGCCATGCGGCGGACCTCCTCCGCGATCGTGGTGTAGTCGCGAGCCAGCTCGGACAGGGCGAGGGCCACAGCGACGACGACGTCAGTGTCGTCGGGCCAGGTCTCTAGGCCGAACCTCGCCGTGGCGACGACGTTGGCGAGGTCGCCGGACCGGAGGAACAGCTCGAGCTGCTCGGCGAGCTCCTGCGGCGTCTGGGCGTCGCCCAGTACGCGGTACCGGCCGTCCTCCGTGGGCACGATCCGTTCGGGGACGGCGCCCTCCTCCAGGACCTTCGACAGGTTCTGGATGTTCTCCTTGACCTTCGCCGCCAGCTCGCGGCCGCCCGGGCCGTTGGCGCGCTTGGTCCAGAACTGCCGCTTGGCCTTGACGTTCTTCTCGAGATCCTTCTCCGGCGTGGGGGGAATGCCGAAGAAGCGCAGGATGTCGGCCTGGCTGAGGCTCGCCGGCTCGGTGAGCTGCACCCACTCCTGCTCTGAGGCGGTGGTGGTCACTGCACGTCCGTCCCGGTGATCGCAGCCAGGGCCTGCCGTCTCGCGTCGTCCGAGAGGGCACCGGCGCGCTCGAGCTTGACCTGTCCGATGAGCTGCCCCGATTCACCGTCGTAGGCGTGCACCTCGACGATCTGCTCCAGCGTGTAGGCGATGTCGACCCGGATCGGGTAGCCCTTCGGAACGGGACGCCCGAAGCGGGCGGACCCGTCCCCGATCTCGCGTGTGAAAGCGAGGTCGCTCTCGCCGCCCTCGTTGATGCGCAGGTGGACCTCGGTCTGACCCTCGGACGCGGCATAGAAGGTCTCCGTCCCGGATGCCGGCACCGCATGCCCCGGCGGCACGACGAGCCCGTTGATCTCACGCCCGTTCTCGTCGATGACGGTGACGCCGAGGCCGTGCGAGGCGACATCGGTCGGAACGGCCAGGGCAGCGAGCTCCGAGCGGGGGTCGACCGCACCGCTCAACTTCGCGGCCAGGATCGAGGCACCGCGTGCGACGTCCTCGTCGAGGTTCCGGGAGAAGGTCGGCGCCTTGCCGAACATGTCCGCGAGGAGGCGATGGAAGGCCGGGATGCGCGAGGATCCGCCCACCATCAGGACGGTGTCGATCTCAGAGGACTGCAGCCCTGAGTCGGTCAGCGTCAGTTCGACCATGTCGCTGACGTCCTCGAGGGTGTCCGCGATCACCGCCTCGAAGTCCTGGCGGGTCGCCGAGAACATGATGGGCCGCCCACCGGTCGACAGCGGGCGCGTCGAGGACTCAAGGGTGGAGAGCTCCTTCTTGACGCCCTCGGCCTTCTCCCGGGCGTCCTGGAAGGTCCATGGCTCGGCGAGGATGTCGACGCCGGCCTGGTCCTGGGCGTGCTTGGCCATCATCTGCATGATCGCGTCATCGAAGTCCGCGCCCCCGAGGCGGCGGTTGCCGCCGGTCGCCAGGACGCGCATCTCACCGTCGTCCTCCGTGCGCATCACGGTCACGTCGAACGTGCCGCCGCCCAGGTCGAAGACCAGGATGTTCCGGCCGCGGGACTGCGCGTCGATGCCGTGGGCGATCGCCGCAGCCGTGGGCTCGTTGAGGATGCGGATGATCGGCAGCCCCGCGATCTCGGCGGCCTCCCGGGTCGCGGCTCGTTCGGGCTCGCCGAAGTACGCGGGCACGGTGACGATGGCGCCGGTGACTGGTCCCACCTGCTCCTCGGCCATCTGCTTCAGCTTGCGCAGGACGAGGCTGGACAGCTCCTCAGGACGCCACGTCTTGCCCTCGGCGACGAAGTCGTTGCCGTCGTACAGGAAGGTGCTCTCGCCCATCCCGCGCTTGAACAGCATCGCCACCCGTTCGGGCTCCATCACGGCCATGGCCTTGGCCCGCTCCCCCACGACGGCCGCGCCGTCCGGGGCGAAGTACACGACGGAGGGGATGATCCTGGCGCCGTCGCGGTCGGCGATGGTGGTCGTGATGCCCTGCGCGTCGGTGGTGGCCACCGCGGAGTTGGTCGTTCCGAGATCGATACCGATCACGCTCATCTCGGTGCCTCCTCCTCGCGGCGGACAGTGACGATGGCCTTGCGCAGCGGGTGGTGGCCCAGCCGCAGCCCGGGCCGCTGGGTGTCAACCACGACGAGGTGGGGGCCCTGGCCCGTCACCGAGGTGATCTCGGCGTGGTCCGGCGCGATGAGCTCCCCCGCATGGCCGAACTCCTCGACCCCGGCCGCGCGGTAGAGAACGTCGACCAGCTGCTCGACCATCGCGGGATCCGACTCGGGTGCTGCCCGCATCGCGAGGACGACGTCGTGCACTCCGGTGATCAGGGGCCAGTCGCGCCAGGCCTCCGACACCCTCTCCGCACGGCGCAGCTGCCGCTCCATCTCGTCGAAGTAGCGGTTGCGCTTCAGCGCATCGACCAACGACGGAAGGATCTGGTCCATGTCCTTCTTCAGCGAGGCCACGTCGGCAGCGATCGACGCCGACGGCTCGGTCACGTGCGCCTCCTGAGTCATGCGCCGACCTCCAGTGGCTGGTCCGCCATCCTCGCCGTACCCGGCGTCTGGTACTTGAGCGGCAGGACCGGTGCGTCGAAGCTGCTCAGCACTCGTCCCTTGGCGAGCAGGGCCGAGGCCCCCTGGAACGTGAAGGTCAGGCGGACGGCGTCGTCGACCTCCTCGGCGCGGACGGTGATCACCGAGGCCACCACCTTCTTGAGCCCGATCTCGATGAGGAGCGCCAGGCCCATGGGAACGATGAGGAAGAACAAGAAGTAGATGAAGGCGACGAACCGGGCACCCTGCCCGATCGCGTACGCCCAACCACTGTCGAAGATCCGAGCCATGACGAGCACGATCACGCCGGAGATCGCCCACGGCACGAGCAGCATCTGCAGGACGATGCGGTGGCCGCCCTTCGGCTTGAACTCGTGCGCCTCGATTGAGTTCGGTGCGCTTCCCCGGACCAGCTCGAACTTGCCAGAGGGGAAGCCGATCAGGTTGTCCTCGGTGACGTACAGCGCGTGGCCTGCAGTGCGCAGGGCATAGTCGATGCCCACGCCCCGCAGGGTGACCGTCTCCTCCTGCGTGACCGCGTAGCGCGCGACGAGCAGCCCCGCCGAGCCCAGCAGCGCCAGCACGACGTAGACGATGACGAGGCCGCTGTATCCCACGGCGACGAAGACCAGGAGGTAAATGACCACTAGGGCGATCGACAGCAGCCCGACGGACGCCTTGTTGCCCATGTCGTTGTTCTTCCTCTCGCGGTGCTCAGGCGTCCGCGGCGTACTTGACGCAGGCCTCCGAGGCCTTCTTCACGGACTGCGAGGCCTTCATCGTGGCCGCCTCGGCCTGTCGGAGGGCCTCGGTCACCTGCTGCTCCACCGACGTTGCCGACCCGCGCAGGACGCCCTGCGCCTGCTGCGCGGCGCCCGAGAACTGCTTTGCGGCCCGGTCCAGGGTCTTCTCGAGCCCGGCCATGCTCCTGCCGATGCCGTCGACCATCTTCTTGGTCTCTTCGACGCTCATGCGCAACTCCTCACAGATGTGTCCACCATGTCGGGGTTCAGAGCTTGGCCGCGTAGTCGCTGGCCTTGCGGGCAGCGTCCTCGAGCTTCGACTTCGCGTCCGCGAGGGCCGTCGTGGCATCGTCGAGGGCGGACTTGACGTCCGTGTCCGTGCCCGTGCTCGTGCCTTCGAGGGCCGTCCTCGCCGCCTCGAGCTGCTGGCGGTTCTGGTCCTGGTACGTCGTCAGGGTGCTGGCCAGTTTCTTGGCCGAATCCGCCACCTTGTTGACCTGGTCCTTGAGCTGTCTGACGTTCGCCACATCCACCACCTCATCTGCCCAGCACGCCTCTGTCGCGACTGTGACTCTAGAGCAGAGGTGTTTGACATGGCGGAAGATTGGCAAGAGTCAAAGGTTCCTCTTTGCCTCATCCGCGGCGCTGCGCGCATCCAGCACGCGCTTACGGGCGTCCTTGAGAGCACGCCCCGCCCTTCCCAACCTCGCGACCACCTCGGACTCGACGCTGCCGGCGCCGTCCAGCACGTTGCTCGCCCGCCTCTCGAGCCGAGCGCAGGTCTCGCTCAGCTTGCGGAGTTCTCGCTCGGAGCGGTTCGCGGGCTGGACCACGTCGCTCATGATCTGGTTCTGAAGCGTGGTGATAGCGCTCAAAGAGACTCCTCAGGGGCATGCCCGTCGAGCGTCCGATCGCTCGGTCCGGTGCACCGGAGTCTTGCAGCAGGAGGCCGTGAATCAGCGTGGCGACTCCAACACGCCATGAACCCGTGCGCGAGACACGGGGCTGCTAGGACGATGTACAGCCGGCGGCGCTGCTACCGAGTGGCAGAGCAGGCGTGGCCCGGGCACAGAAGACGGGCTTGTGCCCATCGCGGTCGTGCTGGCATCGGGGCGCGGGTCCGTGGCGGATGGCAGGACCGCAGGGGGACGGAGAGCCGGCAGTGGGACTCGAACCCACAACCGCCCGAGTTGTGGCGATGAGGTCAGGGATGGTCACCACTCGTCACGACAGTGGGCCTCGGCAGCCATGCGACTTCACCGACGCTCAGTAGCAAGTGCCTGAGGTCATCACATATTCGATGGGTAGATGGTGGCCGCCAGGTGGGCGCATGGCCGCGGTGGGGAACCCGAAGCGCAGCGAGATCAAGTGCAACGCCGCCACCGCCCAGGCCCAGATTCAGGCGAAGCGCACGATCGCTGCCGCCCAGGTCCAGCAGGAGAAGGGTGCGGCAACACCGACCACCACGACGGCCTCCGTCCCCATGACGTGCGGGGGCCGTCCTCATGCCCGCCGTTGCACAGTGTGGGCAGCGGGCCGCCGGCGGCGCTCGCGAGCGCCTTGATCGTCACGCTCGGACGTGAATCATGATGATGTCGATCTCCGCGCCTGTCCCTTTCGTCACCTAAAGTTGCGTGTTGTCACAATTCGTCAGGACTGCCACGATTCGTGCACTCCACCGAACCCGATGGAGAGCAAGGACTCACCGGAAGGCGTTTCTGACATGACCATGCAGAGCACCGAGTCCACCTACGAGCGGCCCACCAAGAAGCCGTTCCTCTACCGACTGGCAACGGCGTGCGCCGGGGTCAGCCTGATCGCCGGCGCGGGACTGATCACCGCCCCGCCGGCCAACGCCGCCGCGGCCATCGTGAAGGTCAACCCGGTCAAGGCCTGCCAGCAGCAGGGGGCGCCTTCGGCCAACAGCGCGCTCGCCTACGGCTACGGCATCGTCTGCCGGGAGGTCACCTACGGCTTCCCCCTGGCCTTCACCTACGTGCCGCGGGGCTCAGCGAACCCGTGGAAGTTCTGCTGGGACAACTACCGCTTCGGCGCCCAGTGGCGGATGTGGGAAGGCAGCTGGTACTGCGTGAAGTGATCCACTGAACAAGCGGGGCCCCGAGTCGATCTGACTCGGGGCCCCGCCTACGTCTACGCCTACCTGATGACGCCGTTCGCCAGGTCGGCGCTCTGCTCGTCAAACATCGCGTTGAGGGCCGCCCACGCCTCCTCGAGAGCGTCGGCGTAGGACTCCGGGACCTGCGCCTTCCGCTCGCTGTAGGCCTGCTCGAACATGCGCCGGTGAACCTCGGCCTCGCGCTTGAGAATGTCGATCTTGTCAGCCTTGCGGAGGCGCTCGAAGGCGCTTGGGCTGGGCACGAAGTCGATGGGGTTCGACCACAGGATGTTCCAGAACCGGCTCGAGATCCGCGAGTGCTCGTCCGCCGCCTTGCCGGACAGCGGCGGCAGCGAGTAGCCGTCGTAGCCGACCATCGCACCCACGCTCTCATCACCACGGTGAACCCGGTCGCGCTCTACGGACAGCCGCTGGAGCTCCCCGTCGATCTCAACGGTGATCCATCCCTCGGCCTCGCCGTAGTTGATGACGATGTCGGAACTGATGACGGCGATGCCGCTGGCGCGCATGGCCTCGGCCAACTTCGTCGTGATCGCCAGGCCGTCCTGCCACTTCGGCTTCAGGTGGTACAAGTGCGCTCCTTGACTCGATCTCGGTCTCGGGAAGTGAAGCACTGCGCGCGGTCATGCGCCAGCGTCAAATGCTCCATACGTGTGGGAATGCCTTCTTCGAACGATTACGAGTTCGCATTCCTCTAAGGCTTCTTCTCCGCCCGCAGTTCTGCACGGCGAGGTGCGTACTCCTTGCGCCTCGCCGCCGCGGCGCGCTCACGGCGTAGTCACGGCATCCCCTCGAGAGCGCCCATCTGTTGCGCCAGCCGTGCCAGGCGTGAAGGCGGCTACGGTTAACCTGCGAACGTGTCCGTTGACGACGACCGGCGCAACACCGCGCGCGAACGACGAAGAACCGTCCTGCAGGCCTTCGGCCGCCACCTGTCCCCCCAGCCTGGCAGCGGCAACGCCGTCGACCGCCTGAGGTCCCGCCTCGCCAGCAGCGACCACCCCGTGCTGGTCACCGGTCTGGACATCGACGGGCTGGTATCCGCGGCCATGCTCGCCGGATCAAGCCCGTGGCAGGTGGGTGTCGTCGTAGACCGCAGCGCCCGCCTACTCGTGCACCCGAGCCTGCAGTGGCCAGCGCTGGTTGAGAGCGCCGAGAGCGCCCTATTCGGCCTGGACGTCTACTCGCCCCTGTTCCCAACGGTCAGCAACCACCCCGTGCTCTTCGGGGACCTCCCGGGCCGCCAGAAGCGCATTCGGTCTCGCTACCAGGTGTGGGACGCCTTCACGCTGCAGCGGATCGAGTACCTGGGGAGCGTCAGCCCCTCAGCCTGGGCAGGTATCGGCGCCAGCCTTGGCAGCCAGCACCCTCAGGGCCTGCCCTACAAGTACCCTCTCGGGACCGCGCAGGTTCTCCTGGCGGTCTTGGAGCTCGCCGGAGCCGAGCCGCGCCTCTTCGACCGCCAGTACCTGCCCTGGGTGATCGCTAATGCAGACGGCGGAGCCACCTCGATCCGCACCTACGCCTGGAACGCCGAGCTGTGGTGGTCGGCGTTGGCTGCTGCTGCCGGGCCGGCGTCCAACAGCGAGGCCATCTATCGCCTGGTCACCCAGCAGCGGCCTTCAGAATTCCTCGAGGCTGACCGTCGCCTGCGGTGGGACGAGCCGGAGCGCAGCAGAGCCCTGAAGACGAACTGGAACCTGCGCTCGTCGTCGCCTCAGCACGTCGCCGACGCCGTCGACCTGGTCACCTCGTGGTCAGGCTGGCCGGATCCCTTCATGGGCGGAGTCCGCTCCCTATCGACGTGGACGGTGGTCGAGCCCACCGCCAACATCCTTCCACTCAAGGGCATCACCGGCGTCAGCCACGAGCACCTCGACGCCCATATCGGGGCCGCCTCTAAAGCCGTGCACGTGAACTTCTCCACGTTTCGCGAGCGGGGTACGGGGTTGGGCTGGCTGGCCGCCAGCAAGGACGAAGCCATTGAGGCACTTCTGGGCCAGCAGGCGCCGGTTGAGGACGAAGACGAGGACGCCTCCATCCCGGACACCGATTGAGCCCGCATCCAAGCCGGAGCGCCATCGGCGCACGCGCCAGTAGCGGGTTCCGCCTCCGGCTGCGACGTGCAGGCGCTGGGCGCGTGTCCGCCCTACTCCCTCGCTGTCGTGGCGCTCATCTTGAGGACGGTGCGCGCACTGAATGAGGGGTCGCTGCGCACCTCGCACTCCCACAGTCGCACCACCAGCCAGCCAAGGCTGGCCGCCGTCTCCGTGGCCTTGGCGTCGCGCTGGCGCACTCTGTCCATCTTCTCCTCCCACAAAGCCGCGTTCGGCCCCGTGAAAGGCGTCTTGCGCCCGTGTCGCGGGCAGGAGTGCCAGTAGCAGCCGTCCACGAATACCGCCGTCCTGCGCCCGGGCAGGACTAGGTCCGGGGTACAGGCCCGGGCGAGGCGCCGGTGCAGACGGAAGCGGGCGCCGGCGGCGTGCAGCGCACGGCGCAGGGCGAGTTCGGGCTCGGTGTCCTTGCTGGGCCGGCCCGCGAGGTGGCGGCCCTGACTGGTGGACACCCACGAGGTGGTCACCGGGCAAGCCTGCCAAACCGCTGGCGTACCCGTCACAGCAGGCCAAGTAGCCACGGTCCCGGATGTTGTGAAGGCGGCGCCAGTACGTGCAGACCTAGGGTGGTGCCATGGTGCGGGTCTACGGTGAGGTGTTTCCTGAGCGGGCGTTGATGTCGGTGCTCTCTGATCTTCTAGGCATTGAACACTTCACGACCTCGCGAGGCTCCACAGTGCGCAGAGACTTCCTCGACGCCGTCGCCGGCGCCCTTGGCACCAGCGTGGCGGGGAAGACCAAGGACGAAGTGCTGCTGGACTGCATCGCCGCCGCTCAGCGACAGCCCCGCGACGACTCTTACCTGTCCCCAGGGAGCACAGTCACCGACAGGGCCTTGCAGGCGATCATCAACGGCGTCACCGAACACGGGATACCAGGCTCATCCCAGCCGGCCCCGTCGGTTCTGGTCGCCGCCGCTCAGCCTGAGCTTGAGGACCCGTTCCCTGACGCCTTCGACCCCGCAGGGGTCTCCGACGAGCGCACCCGGGCCCTGGTGGAGGCCACGGCCCGCGAGGGCCAGGACCGCTTCCGCACCGCGGTGCTGCAGGCCTACAGCTTCCGTTGCGCGGTGACCGGCGCCGACGCGGTCACCGCCCTGGACGCGGCGCACATCGTTCCCTACATGGGCCCGGCGACCAACCGGGTCTCCAACGGGCTTGCGCTACGCACCGACGTGCACCGCCTGTTCGACCGGGGCCAGTTGGCCGTCGACGAGCGCAGCATGACCGTGCTGCTCAAGCCTCACCTGCTGGCCACCACCTACGGCTCCCTGGACGGCGCGCAGGTCCACCTCCCCCACGCTGTGGCCCAGCGGCCCGCCCCCGCCGCCCTGCGCGACCACCGGCTGTGGGCCGGCCTGTAGCACCGCCTCCAGCACATGCGGCGCCAGCACCTTGAGGTCCTCGGCGTCGCGCAGGACGTGCTGGCGGAAGACGAAATAGGCAGCACCGACGTTGACGCCGTTGCCGAGCTGGCGGTAGGTCGCTGCGTTGGGCTGTTCCCTGTCCTCCGGCTCCAGCAACCCTGCTGCGCCCGCGACGGCCCGGCTAGCCCCCCCACCAGCGGCGGCCTCAGCGCCTGGCTCGGGCTGCGCGGCACCCTCCGGCCTGGGCTTGCCGAAAAAGAACCAGTCCGGAAGCCCCTGCAGCCGCGCGGCCTCGCGCGGGGTGATGCGGCGCCTGCGGGGCCCGTAAATGCTGGTCTGGGTGATCGCCACCAGCGCCGGCAGGTACGTGGGCCGCTTGGCACGGATGCCTGAGGGCCGCAGGTGCAGCACGCACTTGAAGAGGTCCCGCTCGGTGTCCTGGGCCTGCCACTCCAGCTTGCGCCGCGAGGGCGGGAAGTCCCGCAGGTAGTCGTTCTCCTCCAGCCAGGCGTCGATGGTTCCCTTGTTGCGTAGGTACAGGTCAGCGTTCTTGCGCAGAAAGTTCGCCTTCCACACCGGGGTGCCCACCGGGACCTCAGCCGGGTAGCGGAACTCGTCAGCCCAGATCGGGAAGCCAGGAAGGGTGGGCTCGTCGATGCGGGCGATGAAGTCGTTCCACACCTCGATCCAGCGGGTCTCGGCGGCGGTGAGCTGGTAGCGCCCCAACTCGGGGATGTCGGCGTCGTCGTCCAAGGGCAGGTCCCGCTCGAGGTTCCAGTCCGGCACCGGCCAGTCGTGCACGGTCTTGGGGGTGACGATCGGGGCCACGTCGACCTCGGCCTCGGCTCGCGCGCGCCCGACGTAGGTGCCGGTGATGAAGACCCGCTCGCGCACCTGCGGGCGCCCGCCGAGATCCTTGGCCAGCAGGTGAGGGGAGAAGACCGCGGGCTGGGAGGAGACGCGGTAGCCGAGCTCGCGCAGGGTGGCCACGATGGTGGCCCAGGTCTCCTGCTGGCGGGGGCCGGCGAGGTTGCGGACGTTCTCCAGGACGATCACCGGCGGGCGGCGAGCCTCCAAGACCTTGCAGATGTTGAAGAACAGGGTCCCGCGGGTCTCGGCCATGCCGCGCTGGTAACCGGACTTGGAGAAGGGCTGGCAGGGGAAGCCCGCAGCCAGGACGTCGTGCGCCGGGACGGCCATGCGCTCCTCGGTCAGGGGCACGATGTCGCCCTCGGGGCGCATGCCCCAGTTGCGCTCGTACACGTCCTGGCACATGGGATCGATCTCAGAGGCGAACCAGCACTCCCCGCCAGCGGCACCGAGCGCGGCATGGAAGCCCCCGATGCCGGCGAAGAGATCCACAAAGGTGAAGGCCATGCCGGGGAGCTTACCTGAGCCGTCTGTCAATCCTGCAATGGCTCGCTGACCTGCGCAAACATCCGCTGGCGCCTCCATGGCAGCCACGCAGCAAGGCCTCTCCTTACGGTTGTCAGCGGCGCGGGCCTCGCACGGCTGGCCGGTGGGACGGAGCCAGCGCGGCCCCCAGCACAGGCCTGCCGCCAGCTGGGCGGCGCCGTTCCGCGCGGACCGAGCGTGCTAAGGCCAACGGTTGCCCCACGGGGTCAGCATCCAGAATTCTGAGCCCACTACTCAAGCGCAGCCGATATGGCAACGCTGACGACCTAGTAGCCGGGCCCAAACAAAGTCAGGTGGCCCAACAGGTCTGGCGGGGTAGGCGCATAGTCCAAAAGGCGTCGGTAGCCTTCGTCGCGGACAGCCGGGGGAAAGAGGACGTACCGACTAGTCATCCCACCCTCCCCAAGCCACTCAAGAGCATCCCGTAGAAGAATTTCGACGTATGCGACGACCCGAGGCGCCAGGTCACCGGTAGATCCCGCAGGGAGTTGGCGGGGTGCCATGAGCAGGCCATGCTGCGCATGGGGCCGGAGGTAAACACTTGGGACGGCGTATCGCAGGTCGATCAGACGGCTCTCCGCGCCAATCTTGTAACCCGGAATCCCGGCGCTCTCCAGCGCCCCTGTTTCCAAAACGGCGATGTAGGCCTTCGGCGATGTGTCCACGGATGGACCGCCTCCGGCACCAGACTTTGCGACTCCTTCCTCTTGAGCAACTGATCGCCTCAGGTGAGTCGCATGCCGATCTCGTGTTTCCTGTGTATGGCAGGCGAACCACAGGGCTACCCAAACGTTGTCGACAACATCCACCCATCGGGTGTTTATGCCGTAATGTTGAAGTAGCGGCTCAACTGCTGCGCGATAAGTTCCGCTGACGAGAGCGGAGCTTCCGCGAACGCCTTGCTGTAGCGCCTCAAGGCAGGCGTGCTGGGCGGCGAAAGGAAATGGTCCGCCCGTGCAAGCACAGGGAGCGCCCCACAACTTGTCGACATAGGTGCGCAGCGCAGAGTAGAAACCTGCTCTACTACGGTCGGTCCCAGGACCACGTAGGCCCGTCGCTAGCATCTTTTTATGCAGCCTTGACGATCCTCTGTATAGGACCTCGCCGCCCTCCGAGGTGAACTTCAGCCAACCAATCACCTGCGTCAGTGCATTGGGTTCCGTTACCCGATATACATCGAACCCGGACTGCTTCCTGTGCAATATTGTGGAAGACGTTAGTACACCGCGCATATCGGAACTCCTTGACGGATGGCATGCCAGGCGACCTAGGGCTCCCCCAGTGGACGGCACCTGAGTACCCACTATTACCAGACAGTGGACAGCCCGTCACAGGATCGCCACATGCAAAGCAACGTCGTCACAACTGCGAAGCCGCCTGACCGAGGCCTCAGATGCGCAGGGCCGGAAGCACTCCGGGCTCGTCGGCATGAGTTGGGTGACGACATGGTCAGAGCAAGAGCGCATCCCATGGGTCACTGTCACACTCGGCGGCTAGCGTCCCGATGGTGACCGCGACTCCATACGCAACTCTCCCTGCGCCCATCACGCCGCCGGCCACCATGGCGCCGCCTACGGCGGTCGCGGCGAGCACCTCCATGCCCAGTTCTGCACCCGCAGGATCGGACTGGACCGACACCACATCCGCCGTAGGCTCCGGAGTCGCTGCTTTGGCTGCAGTCGCAACGCTGGTGGTGGCGATCGTGGCCGCGAAGTACGCCAAGCGGCAGGTCGATGGAGCGCGCGCCCAGTTGGAAGAGGCTCGCATCCAGCGCCGGGAACAAGCGCAGCCCTACGTCGTGGTTTATGCCGAAGTTCGCCCGGCCTTTCCCAACTTCATTGACGTGGTCGTACGCAACTTCGGGCTCACGGGCGCCCATGAACTACAGATCACTTGTTCACCGCCTCTCCAGCGCAGCGGCGAGCAGGCCTACCGAGACATCGCCTTACCCGCCTTACCCTTTCTGGCGCCTGGCCAAGAGTGGCGCACCTTCTGGGACACAGCGATCGAACGCAAGGGCAGCGATCTGCCTGACCGCCACCAACTGGTCGCTTCCTACAAGGACTCTGAAGGGCATGCACTGTCTACGCCCTCGGTTCTCGATTGGTCTGCCTTCAGCGGCCGCATGTGGATGACAGAGAAGACAGTTCATGACGCCGCGAAGTCGCTCGAGGTCATGAGCAAGACGATGAAGAAGTGGACCGAGGGCGTGCGAGGTGGCATGGCCGTCTACTCCCGGGATGGCGATGCGAAGGACGAGCGGGAGCGGGAACAGAGAGCAGCCTGGCGGCGCGACCAGGCGGCTAGTCCGGACGGAGATGAGCAGACATGACGAGCACTGCGCTGTTAATGACCACGGTCGGGGATGCCCCTGTGACCACGTCGTCCGCCGCTGACCTTTTGCTGTCTACCGGGTAACCGGCGACCATCCCCTCATGCGCTTGGCCGCCAAACTGGCTTCTGAGTCAGCCGAGGAAACCGTCACCGCCTGCCGTCGGAACCTGACCGCCTGGGCCTACTAGTGCGCTCCCCGGCGGCTCGCCTAAAGCGTGGCTCTGTGACCAAGCGCGCTCATACGCACCCTCTCGGGTGGCCACGTCGCGCCACGCGCGTGTCTTTGACGCCACACTGCGCGGGTGTCCGGCTACGTCCGCATCGAACTCAGCGCGCGCGCCCAGCGGGAGGTCGAACGTGCTCGCCGCGAGGGCCCGCATAGTTTGGGCCGGCGGTTCGAGGACACTCCGGGCATTGTGCAGCGCGACAGCGAGGGCATCGATCTGATCTCGCTGGAGGAGTACGAGGACCGCTACTGGTGGCCGCTGGACGCCTGACCCCCTCGCCATGAGCCGTCAGCCGTCAGCCGTCAGCCGTCAGCCGTCAGCCGTCAGCCGTCAGCCGTCCAGGCTTCGCTCTCGCAGCGCTCCTGTCTGCATTCCCGCGACGTCGGCACGGACTGACCTCCACGAACGCCGTGGGGGCTGCCTTCGGCAGCGCCTCCGCTCGCGCAGCGTCTCGGCACTGATCCTCACCCGTTCACCAACTCGGGTCAACAGCACGACCGGCCTGGCCGGGTCAGGCCTCAGATTGACCGCCATACGGACTGCTGCCGCCCTGCTAGTGCCCAAAACTCGTCCTGGTACGTCGTCGGACCGCTCGCAGGCCGAAGGCCTCGATCAGGCCCCCTCGAGACAACTGCGATGATCAAACCGGCTGCAAGGAGGTTCGCCGCGCCTGCGGCGCCGCTGAGGATCTTGAAACTGGTAGTCAGAAAGTGCTCACAAGTGGTAGACAAGCCCTGGATCTCGACTAGGCTCTACCTCGCCTCGCTCAGTCAAAGCAACGCTCTGAGCCATCGCGCGCGAGGGCAATCATGAGGATCTTGGCAGGATCTCCCTCCCCATGGCGAAGCGGCATATGGGTCGGCACCGAAGCCTGTCTCACCGGGGTTGCCGCTGGTAGCGTGCCCCCACCTCGGACTCGCCATGCCTCCCACCACGCCATGGCCACGCTCGGCTGGAGGTTGGCGCGGGTCACCAGGACCTAGTCACTACGCAGCCCGAGCGGAACATTGAGAAATTCCGCCAACGTGTCTTCGCGCGGAGTCGTAACCCTTGCAAGGGCCTCGAGGCTCTTGCCAATTCACACCTCGAGTTCGTCCTGCCAAGTAATCCCGCGGTCGGCGCTGGCCAGCTCGGATGTCGGTATTCAACGCGCGTTTCTGGGTAGGGCGATTTCTGAGGATCGCGTTGGCCGGGAGACCAGTGGGCGATCTAGCAGTACCGGGATATTGCTGGTGCCAGAATAACGGGGGGGGGGGGCATGACTGGTGGCCACCCGAAGGGAACTGCTAACGGAACTGCCTGGGCATGCCCCGGGAATCCAAGGCCGCCCTGCGACTAGCCATCGAAGGTTGCCGCCCCCGTCGCGCCCCGACAGATTTATCGCCAGATTACCCAACCAGCCGCCGGACCGCTTCCGTCACTTCAGCCCGGAGAGCCGCAACGCGCCGGGGATCCTCAAGGACATCGTTGTCGAGAGAACGAAGCTCAACGGGCGCCATGAACCACGCTAGAGCGATCGCTTGCACCATAGCTACGGCGTGAGCGAATCGCCGCCTGTCACCTGCCGCCACGCCGTCGGCGCCCAACGTACTGCCATACTGCGACTGGTCCGACTCAGCGGCTCCTGGGCGCTCTAGCCGCATCCACAGGATCAGGCGATGCAAGTGGACGTCCTCGACTAGAGCATCGAAAAGCGCGCCCCCATATTCTGGCAAGTCGCCCCAGGTTCGCCCTACATTTGCTTCGATGCGCGGCAGGGTCTCCCGGATGACCGTGTCGAAGAGGCCCTCCTTGCTACCGAAATGCTCATAGAGCGCCCGCTTGTTAGCCATCGCGCGCTCGGCTATTCGGTCGACACGAGCGCCAGCCACACCGAACTCAGCAAACTCACGCTTAGCGGCTTGCAAGAGCCGCGCTCGGGTCGCGGTCGCATCGCGCGGCACCGGCCAAGCCTAGCGATCGACCAAGGTCAGGCCCATCTTGACGCCGCGGTGCCTCTGGGTCATCCTGAACGAACCAGTCAGTTCGGAGGAGTCAAGATGCACGAGCCAGCACAGCGAGCAGGGGAAGAGTGGGCCCGGAGCCACTACTGGGACGCCCTTGACGGGCACCCGACCAGCAGTTCGTACCAGATGGCGTACGCGATGTTCCTTCTGCAGGCAGGGCAGGCAGCCGCCGACACGCAGGGGGACGACCGTGATGCGCGGGGGGCCTTCTGCCTTGGGGTGATGGAAGGGCAGTCGAGCGAGCGGCGGCGGCGACGGCACGCCTGAGCGAGACGGTGAGCGACTGCGTGTCTTCGCCGCGCTGGCGAGGTCTTCGTAAGCCGACTGCTCGATGACCGATGCCTGCCACTGGGCCCGATGACTGCGCATGCACACTGTGGCGCAGGTCACATTGCGGGAGCAAAGACGCTGGTGGGGGCCCACGTGGCAGGGACCCGAGAATTTAAGGCTGCGACTCGGGCCATCAGGTGACGCCCGAGAAATACAAGCCGCTTCGCACGATTGTCATCACCGGACCCGAGAGGTCACCAGACAACACGTCGCGAGGAACACCATGCCCACCAACCACGTCGCACCCTTCGCCGCCCCCATGCCCGAGAACTGCAGGACGCTCCTGACTCCCAAGCAGGTCGCTGCAATCACGGGTCTCAGCGAGGGCCACTTCGCCAACATGCGGAGTGATGGTCGAGGCCCCAAGTTCAAGCGCGCCGGCGGTCGCATCCTGTACTCCGTCGGCGACCTCCAGGACTGGATGCACGTGCCCAGCCTGCGCGCTGAGGCTCGCTGAACCAGCGCGAGACACCTGCTGCCGACCACGAGCAGCGCACGCTCATCTCGGCGCCCACCACCCACCGGAAACTCGCCTCTAGAGGCCCTCAAGATGGAAGGAAATCAGCACTATGGGGCGCCCGCCGCTTCCTCTCGGCCACCACGGCGACATCAGTCTGACGGCCTACATGCGCAGCAATGGCCAGAAGGTCGCTGGCCCGGTCGTGCCGCGTCAGGGCGTCAGGTGGGTCGCCCGGACGTGGCATCGTGACTGGGACGGCCGCATGGTCCAGGTGCAGCGCACTGCGGGCCGGAAGACCGACGCCGAGCACGCGCTGACGGCGGAGCTGCGAAACCGCGCCAAGCGCCGTCGAGGTGATCTCCACATCCAGACCACGGTGACAGACCTCGCCGACACGTGGCTGCAGTCGATGGCTACTGGCAGCAGGGCTGGCTCGACGATCCAGGTCTACCGCCGGAACGTCGCGTCGTACATCAAGCCTCTACTGGGAGCGCTGAGGCTGGGCGAGGTAGGCGTCGGTGTCGTGGATCGCTTCCTCGAGGAAGTGACCACCAAGCACGGGCCCGGTGCCGCGAAGACGGCGCGCACGTGCCTCTCCTCCATGCTGGGGCTAGCGCTTCGGCATGGCGCGATCACTGCCAATCCGGTGAGGGATGCTGCTCCGGTACGCAGCTCGCAGCCGAAGAAGCCACCACGCGCTCTGACGCTGACCGAAGAGCAGCGACTGCGATCAGTCCTCGCCAGCGACGAGAAGGCCATCGCAACCGGTCTCGCGGACCTGGTCACCTTCATGCTCGGCACTGGGTGCCGGATCGGCGAGGCGTGTGCCTTGCGTTGGGACCGCGTGGATCTCGAGGCCGGCACCGTCCGCATCGACTCGACGATGGAGAGCATCACCGGTCAAGGCACGACCATCGCCGCTCGTACCAAGACACCAGCCGGCACGCGGAGTCTGCGACTCCCGGCAGACGTGGTGGCCATGCTGCTGGAGCGCCGGCAGACCCAGCCACCCGGCCGACACGGCGCCGTGTTCGCGGCACCCATGGGTGGCCTGAGAGACCCCTCCAACACCCAGAAGGCTCTCCGGCAGATCTTCGACGCGGCAGGACTGGTGGGCGCCGTCAGCCACTCCCTGCGCAAGACCGTGGCCACCAAGCTGCTGGAGGCAGGACTCCCCATCAACCACATCGCTGACCAGATCGGGGAAGCGGACCTGAGCACCCTGCACAACCACTACATCGGCCGCGGACGTCTCGAGGACGGAGCCGTCAAGATCCTGAACGCCTCGGGGGCTGTCGACTCGCCCGCATAGATGGTGACTAAGTGATGACCTGCCCTGAGCAGCAGGCCTACGTAGGGGACTGACCAGGACGTTTGAGCCGGCAGTGGGACTCGAACCCACAACCGCCCGATTACAAGTCGGGTGCGCTACCAGTTGCGCCATGCCGGCGAGGCGCCGACCAGCCTAGGGCGTGCCGCAGCGGTGACCGGGCCGCGGCGCAGCGCGCCGCGAGCGCCCGCGGGTGCGACGATCGCCCACCGTGGGCATCTTCCTGGTCCTCATGGCGCTCCTCCTCGCCCTGGCGCTGCTGGCCTTCGCCGCCACGGGCGTCGTCCTCGTGCGCCTGGGCCTGCGCTCGCGGGCCCGGACCGCGCGGCTGGCCGCCCGCGGCGCGTCGGCCCCGGCCACCGTGGTGGACGACGAGGCGCACACCTACCGCGACGTGACGATCGCCCACTCCCCCGTCGTCAGCTTCGAGACCGACGAGGGCGAGCAGGTGACGACGGTCGCCGCCGAGCCGTCCAGCCGGCCGTGGCGGCGCGGCACCGAGGTGCGGGTCGACTACGACCGCGATGACCCCGAGGTGGTGCGCGTGGCCCGGCCCGGGCGCGCCGCGCCGAGCGGCACCGCGCAGGCGGTGCTCGGCGTCGTGCTCGTCGTGCTGGCGGTGCTGGGCCTCGTCGGGGGCGTGGTCCTGCTCGGCGCCCTGGCCTGAGCGGCGGGCCTCAGGGCGCCGTCTGGCCCAGGGGCGAGCCGGTGAGCGGGTACCAGTCCGGGCGCCCGCCGCTGGCCGAGACGACGATCACCGCCGCCACGACCACGAGGGCCAGGACGGCGAGGGCGAACCCCGTCGCCCGCGGCCCGGGCAGCGCGGCCCGCACCAGCTGGCGCGACCCGCGGCGCAGGGAGCCGCTGGCCGGGCCCCACCACGCGGTCAGCGCGGCGCTGAGCGACCCGGCCGCCAGCGGCAGCGACAGGCCCGGCACCGGCGTGCCGCCGGGGTCGACGGCCCAGCCGACGAGGAAGGCCGCGCTGATCCCCATCGCCGCGGGCAGCAGCAGCGCCGGGACGGAGACG
>NZ_JBZYWI010000033.1:0-26560 GCF_058932755.1 Quadrisphaera sp. DVD1 | reverse complement strand
GGGCGGGGCGCCCCTCTACGCTGCCGGTCGGGCCCGGACGAGCACCGGACCAGCACCGGACGGCGCCGAGCGGGAGCACGACGATGAGCGAGCGAGCAGCACCGGTCACCTGGCTGACCGACATGGACGGCGTCCTCGTGCACGAGGGCCACGCGATCCCCGGCGCGGAGCAGTTCCTGGCGCGCCTGCAGGAGCGCGGCCGCCGCTTCCTCGTGCTGACCAACAACTCGATCTACACCCCGCGCGACCTGCGCGCGCGCCTGGCCGCCTCGGGCCTGCACGTGCCCGAGGAGGCGATCTGGACCTCGGCGATGGCCACGGCGCAGTTCCTCGCCGACCAGGCCCCGCAGGGCTCGGCGTACGTGATCGGCGAGGCGGGCCTGACCACCGCGCTGCACGAGGCCGGCTACACCCTCACCGAGAGCTCGCCCGACTACGTGGTGCTCGGCGAGACCCGCACCTACTCCTTCGAGGCGATCACCCGGGCGGTGCGCCTGGTCGAGGCCGGGGCGCGGTTCATCGCCACCAACCCCGACGCCTCCGGGCCGTCGCTGGAGGGCAAGCTGCCGGCGACCGGCGCGATCGCCGCGCTCATCACCCGGGTCACCGGCCGCGAGCCGTACTACGTGGGCAAGCCCAACCCGATGATGTTCCGCTCGGCCCTGAACCGGATCGACGCCCACTCCGAGTCCACGGTGATGATCGGCGACCGGATGGACACCGACGTCGTGGCGGGCATCGAGGCGGGCCTGGAGACGGTGCTCGTGCTCACCGGCTCCACCGCGCGCGACGAGGTGGAGCGGTTCCCCTTCCGGCCCAGCCGGATCGTGGACTCCATCGCCGACGTCGTCGACCTGGTCTGAGGCGGGCGCGGCCGCAGGGCCTGAGGAGGCGCACCCCGCGTGCCCGACTGGCTCACCCACCTCCTCGAGGGCGACCTGGAGCAGCTGACCGCCGGAGCCCTGTACGCGGCGGTCTGGTCGCTCGTCTTCGTCGAGTCCGGGATCCTCGTCGCCTTCTGGCTGCCCGGTGACACCGTCCTGTTCGCCGCCGGGCTCGTCGCGGCGCACCCCGGCTCCGGCGTGTCGACCGCGCTGCTGGCCGTCGGCACCGCCGTGGCCGCGAGCGCCGGCAACGCCCTGGGCTACTGGACCGGACGCCGGCTCGGGCGCCCGTGGCTGGAGCGGCGCCCCGACCGGGTGCGCGCCCACCTCGCGAAGGCGGAGGCCTTCTACGAGCGGTGGGGGGTGCTGGCCCTCGTGCTGGCCCGCTTCATCCCCTGGGCGCGCACGTTCGTGCCGGTGCTGGCCGGGGTCTCGCGCATGCCCCGGGGCCGGTTCGCCGCAGCGACCCTCGCCGGGGCCCTGGTGTGGGGCTCGGGCCTCATCGTGCTCGGCCACGTGGCCGCGTCGGTCCCGTGGGTGCGCGACGCCGCCCTGGTGGTCGCCGGCACCGCGGTGGCCCTGTCCGTCGTGGGCCCGGCGGTGGCGGCCCTGCGCGCGCGACGCGCCGGACGACGTCCCCGCCACTAGTGCGCATCGTGCGCTAGCGTCCGGCTCGTCGCCCGCTCCGCGGGCCCAGCGACGGAGGAGTCGCCGTGGGAGTCCTGCGCCAGGTCGTGTTCCCCGGCCTCCGGCTGCTCGTGTGGGCCGTCATCGCCGTCGCGCTGTGCGTCCTGGCCTTCGGGCGCGGGGGCGGGAGCGGCGCCGACCCGCTGCAGCCCACGGGCGGCACCAGCGGGTCGGTCGTCCCGGTCTCGCGCGGCGACCTCACCAGCGCCCTGGTGCTGACCGGCAGCGTGGCGGCCGACCCCGCCACCACCGTGAGGGCCACCGCCGCGGGCACCGTCTCCCGCGTGCGGGCCGGCGTCGGCGCGGCCGTGGAGGCGGGCACGCCGCTGCTCGACGTGGTGCAGACCCTCGAGCCGGTCGAGCAGCCCCCGGTCGTCGCCGCCGACGGCAGCGTGACCGAGCGGCCGGCGAGGCCGCGGACGAAGACCGTGACCATCACGGCCGGTGCGGCCGGGACGCTGACCTCCCTGGCCGTGCTGGAGGACCAGGACGTGGCCGTCGGCACCGACGTCGCCACCGTCTCCCCCGGCACCCTGTCCGTCACCGCGCCGCTCACCCAGTCCCAGCAGTTCCGGCTCCTGGCGCCGCCGTCGAGCGCGCGGGCGCAGGCCACCGGCGGCCCCGCCCCCTTCGACTGCACCGACGTGCGCACCGGCGTCCCGGCCGGTGGCGAGCAGCCGTCGTCGGCGCCGAGCTACGACCCCTACACGGGGATGGCGGCCGCGCCCCCGACGGCGCAGGTCACCTGCCGGGTCCCGCCCGGCACCACCGTCTTCGCCGGGATGAGCGTCGACCTGACCCTCGAGCTGGGCTCGGCCACCGGCGCCGTCGTCGTCCCGGTGACCGCGGTGCAGGGAACGGTCGAGCGCGGCAGCGCGTGGGTGGTCGGGGAGGACGGCGTCCCCGCCGAGCGCGAGGTGGTCCTCGGCCTGACCGACGGCGCGCAGGTGGAGGTGCGCGAGGGCCTCACCGAGGGCGAGCAGGTGCTGGAGTTCGCCCCGGTGCCCTCCGACGACGAGGCGCTGCCGGGCCAGGGGGGCCTCGGGTGAGCCTGCTGCACCTGGACGGCGTCGGACGCGCGGTGGACCTCCCCGACGGCTCGGTCCTGCCGATCCTCACCGGCGTGGACCTCGAGGTCGCCGAGGGCGAGCACGTGGCGATCGTCGGCCGCTCGGGCTCGGGCAAGTCGACGCTGCTCAACATCCTCGGCCTGCTGGACGCCCCGACGTCGGGGGCCTACCGGGTCGACGGCACGGACGCCGGCGCCCTCTCGGCCCGCCGGCGCGGCCGGATGCGCGGGCAGACGTTCGGGTTCGTCTTCCAGCAGTTCAACCTCCTGCCCCGGCGCAGCGCCACGGAGAACGTCGCGACGCCGCTGCTGTACTCCAGCGGGACGGCGTTCTGGCAGCGCCGGCGCCTGGCCCGGGCCGCGCTCGAGCGGGTCGGCCTCGGCCACCGCGCCGACGCGCTGCCCGAGAGGCTCTCGGGCGGGGAGCAGCAGCGGGTGGCCATCGCGCGCAGCCTCGTGCGCTCCCCCCGCGTGCTGCTCGCCGACGAGCCGACCGGCTCCCTCGACGTCGACACCGGCTCGGCCGTGATGGACCTCCTCGAGGAGGTGACGACCGCCGCCGGGTCCACGCTCGTGACGATCACCCACGACCTGTCCGTGGCCGCCCGCGCCCAGCGCCGGTACCGCCTGGACCACGGGCTGCTGACGCCCCTGTCCGCCGACGACCTGGCCGTGGTCACCGCCCACCGCTCGGCCGGGGCGCCCGCGTGAGCGCGCTCGTCGGCACGCTGCTCGAGGCCTGGGGCGAGGTGCGCGTCCACCGGGCCCGCGTGGTCCTCTCCCTGGTCGGCGTCCTGCTCGCGGTCTTCGCGATGACCATCGTCACGGCCGCCGGCGACATGGGCCGCCAGGCCTTCCTGGAGTCGAGCGAGCGCTCCTCGGGGCGCTCGACCACCGTCCAGGTCGACGCCTCCTCCCCTGACGGCGCCCCCGCGCCCGGCCAGGTCGAGACCGCCTACGCCCACCTCGTGGACCGGTACGGCATCACCTGGTCCTCCACGACGGCCTACGGGCAGGTGGACGTGCGGATCGGGCAGACCTCGGTGGTGACGAGCCTGCGGGTCGTCGAGGCCGACTACGGGGTGATCCACCGCATCACCCCGAGCAGCGGGCGCTGGCTCGCGGGCTCCGACGCGGACCGCCTCTCCCCGGCGCTCGTCGTCAACGAGGAGTTCCGCGCCCAGACCGGCACCTCCGGCCTCGTGCCCCCGTACGCGCTGGAGCTGCCCGGCTCCCCCGCGGTGACCGCCACCGTGGTCGGCGTCGTGGACTCCGACCCCTGGTCCCCCATGGCGTTCGTGCTGCCGTCGGCCCCGGCCCGGCTGCCGGGAGCGGCCGCCGGGTACGGCGCCGCGCCGTCGCTGGAGGTCTGGCTGCCCCCGGAGGAGGTCGACGCCTTCGTGGCCGAGGTGCCCGCGGCGCTGGCGGCCTCCGGCCTGGACGGCGGCGCGACGCCGCTGAGCGACGAGGGCGTGCTGCGGGTCATGGGCTACGTGCAGTGGGGCATCCGCGCGCTGTCCCTCTTCGCCCTCGGCCTCGGCGCGCTCGGCGTGCTCAACGTCGGGATCGTCACCGTGCGCCAGCGGATCCGCGAGATCGGCGTCCGCCGGGCGCTCGGCGCCTCCTCCGCCCGGGTCTTCGCGGCGATCATGCTGGAGAGCGTGGTCGCCACCGCGCTGGCCGGCGCGCTCGGCGTCGCGCTCGCCGTGGCGATCGTGGTCAACCTGCCGCTGGAGCTGGTCACCGACGACCTCGGCATCTCCGAGGTGCCCCCGTTCCCCGTCGCCGCGGCCCTGGAGGCGTTCGCCTCGGCCACCGCGGTCGGCGCCCTGGTCGGCCTCGTGCCGGCGACGATCGCCGTGCGCTCGCGCGTCATCGACGCCATCCGGTACTGACCGCCGGGGCGCGCCTGCGGCCGGGCGGCGCGCGGGGCCCCGAGGATGGTCCCGTGACCCTCCTGCGCCCCGCGCGCCGCACCGCAGCCGCCGTCGCCGCCGCGGCCGTGCTCACCACCGCGGGGTGCATCGGTGCGGGCGCCGACGTCGACGTCAACGGGGCGCTCGGCGTCACCGTCGGGACCGCCGGCCAGCCCGTCCTCGTCGCCGAGGTCTGCCACGGCGAGGTGGAGCACGTCGACGTCTCCGGCCCGAACCGCGGGGAGGCCCCGAACGCGCGGCTCGCGGCCCTGACCGCCGAGGACCCCGCCGCGGAGCCCTTCACGCTCGACCTCGCCGACCCGGGACCGGGCTGGGAGGGCGCCCCGCTCGCGCTGCCCCTGGGCGGGGACCTGCACCTCGCGTCCGCCAGCGGGGGCGAGGGGGCGAACAGCGAGCTGCGCCAGGTGGGCTTCACCGCCGCGGACCTCGCCGCGCTGCAGCCCGGCCAGGTGCTCTCCGACCTCAGCGACGAGCCGGTGGACGCCGGGGCCTTCGCCGACCTGGCCTGCGGCGGCCACCGAGCATGATCGATACTGGCGCCCGCGCACCCAGCGCCACCGGGAGCGCGCCGAGGCGAGGAGGAGCGATGGCGGGGCAGGTCCGCAGCCAGGCCACCGTGGCCGTGGTGCCGCAGACCTGCGCGAGCTGCCGCGGCGTCATCCCCGCGGGGCAGACGCACCTGCGCCACACCGACCTGCGCCAGCGCCCGGTCGTGCGGTTCCTCGAGTGCGACGTGTGCGCGCGCCGCGCCGGCCGCGGCCCGCTCGTCGACCGGCGCCCGCCGGCCTGAGGGTCAGGCCAGGCCGAGGTCGGACTTGGTGAAGGCCGCCAGGTAGGGCAGGCCCTCGGACTCCACGCGCTCGCGGGCGCCCGTGTCGCGGTCGAGGATGACCGCGACGGCCACCACGTCGGCCCCCGCCGCGCGCAGCGCGTCGACGGCGGTCATCACCGAGCCGCCCGTCGTGGAGGTGTCCTCCAGCGCGACCACGCGGCGCCCGGCGACGTCGGGGCCCTCGACGCGGCGCTGGAGGCCGTGGGCCTTGGCCTCCTTGCGCACGACGAAGGCGTCGATCGCCTGCCCCCGCGCGGCCGCCGCGTGGAGCACCGCCGCGGCCACCGGGTCGGCGCCCATGGTCAGCCCGCCCACCGCCTGGGGCGCGGCGTCCCCGGTCAGGCCGGCGTCGGCCAGGACGTCGAGCAGCACCTCGCCCACGAGGGGGGCGGCCTCCGCGTGGAGGGTGACCCGCCGCAGGTCGACGTAGTAGTCGGCCGTGCGCCCGCTCGAGAGCAGCACCCGGCCGTGCACGACCGCCAGGTCGCCGATGAGCTGCAGCAGGCGCTCGCGCGCCGTCGTGGTCTCGGTCGTGGTCCCCGTGGTGGTCACGGGGACGAGCCTAGTGAGCCGCCGCCGTCTGCGGCACCGGCGCGGGCGAGAGCCGCTCCTCGAGCTGGCGGCCCTCGACGTCGAGCTCGGGCAGCCACCGCAGCCAGCGCGGCAGCCACCACGCCGAGCTGCCGAGCAGGGCGAGCACCGCGGGGATCGCGATCATGCGGACCAGGAAGGCGTCGGCCAGCACCCCGATCGCCAGGGCGAACGCGATGGGCTTGATGGTGGCGTTGCCCTCGGGCACGAAGCCGCCGAACACCGACAGCATGATCGTCGCGGCGGCCACCACCACCGGGGCGGCCTTGCGGAAGCCGGTGACGACGGCCGCCCGGGCCTCCACGCCGTGGGAGTGGGCCTCGTGCATCCGGCTGACGAGGAAGATCTGGTAGTCCATCGCCAGGCCGAAGAGGATGCCCACCACGAGGATCGGCGTGAGGCTCAGCAGCGGCCCGGTGGTCTCGGAGTTGACCAGCTGCCGCAGCCAGCCCCACTGGAAGACGGCGATCGTGCTGCCCAGGGAGGCGCCGACGGTGAGCAGGAAGCCCAGCACCGCGGTCAGCGGCACGAGCACCGAGCGGAAGACCAGGACCAGCAGCACCAGCGCCAGGCCGACGACGAGCAGCAGGTAGACCGGCAGGGCCTCGTTGAGCCGCTGGGAGACGTCGACGTCGACCGCCGTCTGGCCGGTCACGGCGAGGGAGGCGCCCTCGACGTCCAGCGCGCGGATGTCGTGGACGAGGTCGTTCGTGGCGTCCGTGGTCGGGCCGCTGGCCGGGATGACGGTGACCAGCGCGACGCTGCCGTCGGGCGCGGGCTGGGGGGGCAGGGCCGCAGCGACGTCGTCCAGCCCGGCGATCGCCTCGCTGACCCGGCCGGCGCCGGTGGCGGCGTCGGTCGACCCCTCGGGCTCGACGACGACGAGCAGCGGGCCGTTGACGCCGGCGCCGAAGTGCTCGGCCACCAGGTCGTAGGCGCGGCGCGGGTTCGAGCCCTCCGCGGCGCTGCTCTCGTCGGTGAGGGCGGTGCGCAGGGAGGTCAGCGGCACCGAGGCGACCCCGAGCACGACGACGACGGCGAGCAGGCTCAGGACGCGGTGGGAGGTGACGGTGCGGGCCCAGCCGATCAGGAAGCCCCGGTCGCTGCGGCGGGCGTGCTCGCCGTGGTGCTCGAGCGTGCGCCGCTGGCCCCGGCTGAGGAGTCGCCGGCCGACGAAGGAGGCGAGGGCCGGCAGCAGGGTGAGGGCGACCAGGACCGCCACGGCGACCGTGGCGGCGGCCGCCAGGCCCATCTCGGTCAGGAACGGGATGCCCACCACCGCCAGGCCGGCGAGGGCGATCACCACCGTCAGGCCCGCGGTGACCACCGCGCTGCCGGCGGTGCCGGTGGCCACGCCGATCGCCTCGGGCAGGTCGCGCCCGGCGACGAGCTCCTGGCGCAGCCGGGAGAGGAGGAAGAGCCCGTAGTCGATGCCGACCGCCAGGCCGAGCATGATCGCCAGGATCGAGGTGGTCGACTGCAGCTCGGTGAGGGCCGTCGCCGCGGTGATGCCGGCCGCGCCGAGCCCCACGCCGATGAGGGCGGTGAGCAGGTTCAGCCCCGCGGCGACGAGGGTGCCGAAGGTGATGAACAGCACCACGACGGCGACCAGGACGCCGGCCGCCTCGGCGACGCCGCCGATGTCGGCGGCGTCCTCCACGGCGGTGCCCCCCACCGCGGTGTCGAGGCCGCCGCTGCCGGCGTCCGCCCCGGCGTCCGCGACGGTGCCCAGCAGCTGCGCGCGGGCGTCGGCGGTCATGTCGCCCGGGCTCACGCCGTAGGTGACGGTGGCGTAGGCGGCCCGCAGGTCCGGGGCGACGCTCGGCGCCGCCTGGTCGAACGGGTCGGTGACCGACTCCACCTGCGGCAGGTCGCCCAGCTCCGCGACCACGGCGGCGATCGCGGCCGCCTGCTCGGGGTCGGTCACCTCGGTGCCCTCGGGCACCTCGAAGACGACGCGCGCCGTGGCGTCGTCCCCGCCGGCCGCGCCGAACTCGCGCTCGACCGTGGACAGCGCGTCGGTGGACTCCAGGCCGGGGATGGAGAAGGAGTCCACGGTCGGCTTGGAGAAGGCCACGGCCGACCCGCCGACGGCGACGAGCACGACGAGCCAGAGCGCCACCACCGCCCAGCGCAGGCGGTAGCAGGCCCGGCCCAGCCGGTACAGGAAGATCGCCACAGGTGTCCTCTCAGGGGGCGGCGGGTGCCGCAGGACGCCCCAGCGCCCCGAGGGCGAGGGCGACCAGGTGCGGGCGCAGCAGGTGCTGCGGGGTGGAGGGGAAGGCGAGCGTGAGCGTGCCGACGACGGCCAGGGCCGCCGTCACGCGCACCCGGCGCTCGAGCGCGGCAGGAGCCTCGGGCCCGCCGTCGGCGGGGAGGTCGATCGCGAAGCAGCGGCAGAGCAGCCCGGGCACCTGGGCGAGCACCTCGCCCGCGGGCGTGCCGGTGAGGCCGCCGTCGTGGGCGAGGGCGAGGCTGAGCCGGCCCGGGGCGCTGGCGGCGAGGTCGGCGAGCGCCTCGATGGCGGCGGCGTCGCGCGACGGCCCGGCGGGGAGCGGCTCGACGTGGAGCAGGACCTCGCGCACGGCCGCCACGCAGCGCTCCGCGACGGTGTCGCGCAGCGCCTCCTTCGACCGCACGCGGTGCAGCAGCCCCGTCTTGGAGTAGCCGACGGCGTCGGCGATCTCGCGCAGGGACGTCCGCTCGTAGCCGTGCTCGGCGAACATCGCGGCCGCGGCGTCGACGATGCCGGTGTCGATCTGCTCGCGGCTGGGGCGCAGCACGGTCGGTCCCCCCTGAACCAGGACGGACCGCAGCGGTCCATCTCGGGTCGTCACGGTACAACGGTCGCCCAGGCACCCGTCTCGGGGGATGATGGAGACCTTCCCCACCGACGCCGCTGGGTCCGCCCGTACCCGAAGAGGCCCATGACCAGTCCCGCCGTCGCCACCGAGCGCGACTTCACCGCCCTCCCCCTGCGCCGCCGCACCGGCTGGATCGTGCTGCTGGGGGCACTGAACGCCATCGGGGCGTTCACGATCGACCTGTACCTGCCGGCCTTCCCGGCGCTCCAGGAGGAGCTCGGCGCCTCCGCCAGCCGGGTCCAGCTCACCCTGACCGGCACGATGGCCGGCCTGGCCGTGGGCCAGCTGGTGGCCGGCCCGCTGTCCGACGCGTTCGGCCGCCGCCGCCCGCTCCTGGCCGGGCTGGCCCTGCACCTGGTCGCCTCGGTCCTGTGCACCGTCGCCCCGTCCGTGGGCGTGCTCGGGCTGCTGCGGGTGCTGCAGGGGCTCGGCATGGCGGCGGCGTCCGTCATCGCCCTGGCCGTCGTGCGCGACCGCTTCGAGGGCCGCGGCGCCGCCCGCCTCGTCGCGCGGCTGATGCTCGTCATCGGCGCCGCTCCGGTCTTCGCCCCCAGCATCGGCAGCGCCCTGCTCTCGGTGACCAGCTGGCGCGGCATCTTCGGCGTCCTGGCCTTCCTGGCCCTGGTGCTCGGCCTCGCGGTGGCGGTCTGGATGCCCGAGACCCTGCCGGTGCACCGCCGCCGCCGCGCGGGCGTGCGGGCCAGCGCGGCGGCCTACGCCGGGCTCCTGCGCGACCGCGCGGTGCTCGGGCTGGTGCTCGTGGCGGGCCTGGCGATGGCCGCGCTGTTCGGCTACGTGGCCGGGTCCTCGTTCGTCTTCCAGGAGCAGTACGGCCTGAGCCAGCTCGGCTTCGCGCTCGTCTTCGCCGGGGGCGGGGTGGCCATCGTCGCCGGGTCGCAGATCAACGGCTCGCTGGTGAACCGCTTCTCCTCCGAGGGGCTGCTGCTCACCGCCCTGGCCGCCGGGACCGCCGCGGCGGCCGCGCTGCTGCTCACCATCGCCACCGGCTGGCTGGGCCTGGGCGGCGTCCTCGCGCCGCTGTACGCGTCGATGTTCTTCATCGGGCTGGCCATGCCGAACCCGGCCGTGCTGGCGCTGGACCGCCACGGCGAGGCGGCCGGGACCGCGGCGGCGCTGCTCGGGTGCGCCCAGTTCGCGATCGCCTCGATGGCCGCGCCGGTGAGCAGCCTCGTCGGCCTGCCCCCGGCCACGGGCATGGGCGCGGTGATGGTCGCCGGGATGGTGGCGGCCCTGGCCGCCTTCGTCCTCATCGCCCGGCCCGCGCTGCGCACCCCGCCGCCGGCGCTGGACGACGGCTCCGCCCTCCCGGCGGACGACCTCGACCTGCGCGACGACGCCGAGGTCAGCGAGCTGCCGCACCTCGTCGCCGACTGAAGCCGCTCGAGGCCGCGCGGACCAGCGGCCGGGGCGCGGCGCGCAGCAGCACCGACAGCACGGCGTAGCGGCGGCTGGGCACGCTCACCACCCTCCCGCGCCGCAGGTCGCGCAGCGCCTGCTCGACGAGCTCGTCGGCGTCCAGCCACAGCAGGCCGGGCCACCGGGAGACGTCCATCGCGGCCCGCTGGTGGAACTCGGTGCGCACGAAGCCGGGGCACAGCGCCGTGGCGACCACGCCGGTGCCTCGCAGCTCGCCGGCGAGGCCCTCGGTGAACGTCGTCACCCACGCCTTGGCCGCCGCGTAGCCGCCCATCGCCGTCCAGCCCGCGACGCTGGAGACGTTGAGGACGGCGCCGTGCCCGCGCGCGACCATCGCCGGCGCCGCCGCGGCGCTGAGCACGAGCACCGCCCGGCACAGGACGTCGAGCATCCGCTCCTGCTCGGCGGTGCTGCCGGTGCCGTCGGCGCCGGCGTCCAGGAGGCCGCGGCGCAGCCCGAAGCCGGCGTTGTTGACGAGCAGGTCGACCGGCGCGCTCGGCGAGGCCACCCGGTCGGCCACCCGCTGCAGCTGCGCGCGGTCGGCCAGGTCGGCGGCGAGGACCTCCACACCGGTGCCGTGGCGCTCGCGCAGGTCCGCGGCGGCGTCCTCGAGGCGCTGGGCGTCGCGGGCGACGAGCACGAGGTCGTGGCCGCGCGCGGCGAGCGCCCGGGCGAAGGCGAGCCCGATCCCGGCGGTGGCGCCGGTGACGAGCGCGGTGGGCGTTCTGCTCTCAGGCACCCGCTCACGGTAGGCACTAGCGTCGACCGCGTGCGACTGGCGACGTGGAACGTGAACTCCGTCCGGGCCCGCCTCGACCGGGTGACCGCCTGGCTGGCCCGCAGCGACGTCGACGTCCTGGCGGTGCAGGAGACGAAGTGCCGCGACGCGCAGTTCCCCACCGAGCGCTTCACCGAGCTGGGGTACGAGGTGGCGCACGTCGGGCTGAGCCAGTGGAACGGCGTCGCCGTGATCTCCCGGGTGGGGCTGGACGACGTCGCGGTGGGCTTCCCCGGCCAGCCGGCGTGGTCGAGCAGGCCCGAGGAGGAGGCCGCCGCGGAGGCGAGGGCGATCGGCGCCACGTGCGGCGGCGTGCGGGTGTGGAGCCTGTACGTGCCGAACGGCCGGGCCCTCGGCGACCCGCACCTGGCCTACAAGCTCGAGTGGCTCGCCGCGCTGCGCGAGGCCGGCGCGGGGTGGCTGGCCGCCGACCCCGACGCGCAGGTGGCGCTGTGCGGGGACTGGAACGTGGCGCCCACCGACGAGGACGTGTGGGACCCCGCCGTCTTCGCGCAGTCCACGCACGTCTCGCCGCCCGAGCGCGCCGCCTTCCAGGCCGTCGTCGACGCCGGGTACGCCGACGTCGTCCGCCCGCACGCCCCCGGCCCGGGCGTCTACACCTACTGGGACTACACCCAGCTGCGCTTCCCCAAGCGCCAGGGCATGCGGATCGACTTCGCGCTGTGCTCACCGGCGCTGGCCGCGCGGGTGGAGGGCGCCTCCATCGACCGCGAGGAGCGCAAGGGCAAGGGCGCCTCCGACCACGCGCCGGTGGTCGTCGAGCTGCGCTGAGCCGTGAGCCGCCTGCGTCCCCGGTCGCTGCGGGTGCCCCGCCGGGTGCGGGTGCCGCGCGCCGCCCCCCGCTCGCCGGACCGCTGGGTGGAGGCCGAGGACGGCGTCCGGCTGGCTGCCTGGGTGCGCGAGCCGGCCGCGTCCGCGGCGGGGCCGGACCCGGTGAGCGTGGTGCTGGCGCACGGCTGGACCCTCGCCGCCGCGGCCTGGGACCGCGCCGTCGACGAGCTCACCCGGGCCCACCCCGGGGTGAGGGTGGTGCGCTACGACCAGCGCGGGCACGGGGCCTCCGGCTCCTCGTCCTCCGCTGGGCCCCGCGACGACGCGGCGTCCATCGGCCGCCTCGGCGACGACCTGGCCACCGTCGTGCGGGTGCTGGCCCCGCGCGGGCCGCTCGTGCTGGGCGGGCACTCGATGGGCGGGATGGCCGTGCTGTCCGCCGCCGGGCGCCACGGCGACCTGCTCGGGCCCCGCACGCGCGGGGTGCTGCTGTGCAGCACGTCCGCCGGTGGCCTGTCGGCGGCCGGGCGTCCGCTCGTGCCCCTGATGGCGGCGCTGGCCCGGCTGCCCGAGGGGCTGAGCGTGCCGCGCGCCCCGCGGCTGCTGACCCAGCGCACCAACTACGGCCCCGGGGTGGACCCCGCGCTGGTCACCGCCACCAGCCGGGCGATGGGCCCGGTCTCCGGGCGCAGCACCGGTGAGTGGTTCGCCGCCCTCATGGCCCACGACGAGACGGCGGCCCTGCCGGCCCTCGCCGCGTCCGGCGTCCCGGTGCGGGTGCTCGTGGGCGACGCCGACCGGCTCACCCCGCGCCTGCACGCCGAGGCCCTCGCGGCCGCGCTGCCCGACGCGGAGCTGTCCGTCGTGCCCGGTGCGGGGCACATGCTGCTCGTCGAGCGGCCCGACGTCGTCGCCGAGGCGCTCGGGGCCCTGCTCGCACCGTGACCGATCGGTGACACAACGGCGTCGCCCTCACCCCGTGTGGCGCCTGTGCACGGGCTGTGATGTGCGCCACGCTGGAGCCATGACGTCTCCCGCCACCACGCACACCCCTCCGCCCCCCGTCTCGCTGGCCGTCAAGCTCATGTACGCCCTCGCGGCCCTGAGCGTGATCAGCCTCATCGTCACCCTGACCACCGGCCTCGACGCCATCCGCGAGAGCGCTCGGACGTCGGGCGTCGACGCCGACGCCGCGGTGACCGCCGGCATCGTCTTCGCCGTCGTGGTCGCCGTCATCAGCCTCGTGCTGTGGCTGCTGTTCGCCCGGTTCACCGCCCGCGGGCGCAACTGGGCCCGGATCGTCGTGACGGTCCTGTCCGTCCTCGGCGCCCTGGGCAGCCTGCTCAGCTTCGGCGGCTCGGGCCTGGAGATCGTCGTGGCCCTGGTCTCGCTGGTCATCTACATCGCCATCGTCGTGCTGCTGTGGCGCAAGGAGTCCAGCGCGTTCTTCAACGCCGGCGGCGCCCCCCGCCAGACCGTGGCCGACCCCGGCTACCCGACGGTCTGACCTCCCCCAGCACCACGTGGACAGGGGATCCCGCCCGGGTGGGCGGGATCCCCTGTTCGCGTCCGGAGCCGGTCAGGGGGTCGGCATGCCGCCGGTGACGGCGATCCGCTCGCCGGTGATGTAGCTGGACTCCTGCGAGGCCAGGAACACGTAGGCCGGGGACAGCTCGACCGGCTGGCCCGCGCGGCCGATCGGGGTGTCGCCCCCGAAGCTGCCCACCTTCTCCGCCGGCATCGTGGCCGGGATGAGGGGCGTCCAGATCGGGCCGGGAGCGACGGTGTTGACCCGGATGCCCTTGGGCGCGACCTCCTGGGCCAGCGCCTTGGTGAAGTTGAGCAGCGCGCCCTTGGTGGCGGCGTAGTCGATGAGCGACGGCGACGGCTGGTAGGCCTGGATCGACGTCGTGACGATGATGCTCGAACCGGGCTGCAGCTGCGGCAGGGCCGCCTTGCAGAGCCAGAACGTCGCGAAGACGTTCGTGGTGAACGTGCGCATGAGCTGCTCGGTGGTGAGGTCCTCGAGGCCCTCGACCGTCATCTGGTACGCGGCGTTGCTGACCAGGACGTCGAGCCCGCCGAGCTCGGAGACCGTGCGCTGCACGACCTCCTGGCAGAAGGGCTCCTCGCGGAGGTCGCCGGGCAGGGTGAGGCACTTCTTGCCCGAGGCCTCCACGACGCGCTTGGTCTCCTGCGCGTCGGACTCCTCCTCGGGCAGGTAGACGATGGCCACGTCGGCGCCCTCGCGGGCGTACGCCAGCGCGACCGCGCGGCCGATGCCGGAGTCGCCTCCGGTGATCAGGGCGCGCTTGCCCTCGAGCCGGCCGCTGCCGCGGTAGCTCGACTCGCCGTAGTCGGGCTCGAGGCTCATGTCGGACTCGAGGCCCGGGTGGGCGATGGTCTCCTCCGGCAGCGCGTCGGGCTGGACGTGCTGGGTGGTGGGGTCCTGGGGCGTGGTCTGGTCTCCGCTCATGCCCCTGACCTACCCACGTGTGACCCGCCTCACGCTGATCGTCTCGCGCCGAGCGGGCCCGCAGCGCCGACCGGGGACGCCCAGCCGCGCGGATCGGAGGTGATCGCACGGCTGGACGTCCCCGGTCGGGACGGCGCAGGCGGGGCGCTGCGTCAGGCGGTGATGGCCGCGCGGGCCTCGGGGCCCGCGCCGCTGTCCTCGGCGTCCGCGCGCCGGACGGTCAGCCCGACCGTCCCGTCGTCGGCGACGACCCGGTCGACGACGACGGCGTCGCCGTCGCGGACCTCCCCGGCCAGCAGCGACCGGGCGAGGGAGTCGCCGATCTGGCGCTGCACGAGGCGGCGCAGCGGCCGGGCGCCGTAGGCCGGGTCGAAGCCCTCCAGCGCCAGCCACTCGCGGGCGGCGTCGGTGACCCGCAGCTGCAGCCGGCGCTCGCCCAGGCGGCGGGCCAGCGCGGCCACGTGGAGGTCGACGATCCGGCTGAGCTCCTCCACGCCCAGGGCGTCGAAGACCACGACGTCGTCCAGCCGGTTGAGGAACTCCGGCTTGAACGCCATCCGGACGGCGTCCATCACCGCCGACCGCTTGGCCGCGGGATCGAGCGTCGGGTCGACGAGGAACTGCGACCCGAGGTTGGAGGTCAGCACGAGGATGGTGCTGCGGAAGTCGACCGTGCGGCCCTGGCCGTCGGTCAGGCGCCCGTCGTCGAGCACCTGGAGCAGGACGTCGAAGACCTCCGGGTGCGCCTTCTCCACCTCGTCGAGCAGCACGACGCTGTACGGGCGCCGCCGCACGGCCTCGGTGAGCTGGCCGCCGGACTCGTACCCGACGTACCCCGGGGGCGCGCCGACGAGGCGGGCCACGGAGTGCTTCTCCCCGTACTCGCTCATGTCGATGCGGACCATCGCGCGCTCGTCGTCGAAGAGGAAGTCCGCGAGCGCCTTGGCCAGCTCCGTCTTGCCGACGCCGGTGGGGCCGAGGAAGAGGAACGAGCCGGTCGGGCGGTCGGGGTCGGCGATCCCGGCCCGCGAGCGCCGGACGGCGTCGCTCACCGCGCGCACGGCCTCGCGCTGGCCGACCAGGCGCTCGCCGATGACCTCCTCCATGCGCAGGAGCTTGGCCGTCTCGCCCTCCAGGAGGCGCCCGACCGGGATGCCGGTCCAGGCGGCGACCACGCCGGCGATGTCGTCGGGGCCGACCCGCTCGGAGACCATGAGCTCCTCGTCGGCGCCGGCGCCCTCGCGGTCCTCGGCGGCCTGCGCCTCGGCCAGCTCGCGCTCGACGCCCGGGATGCGGCCGTAGAGGATCTCGCTGGCCCGGGCGAGGTCGCCCTCGCGCTGCAGCCGCTCGGCCTGGCCGCGCAGCTCGTCGAGGGTCGCCTTGAGCTGGCCGACCCGGTTGAGGCCCGCCTGCTGCTGCTCCCAGCGCGCGGTGAGGGCGGCGAGGGCCTCGGTGCGGTCGGCCAGGTCGGCGCGCAGCCGCTCCAGGCGCTCGGCGGACGCCGGGTCGTCGGCCTTCTGCAGCGCCAGCTCCTCCATCTTGAGCCGGTCGACGGCGCGGCGGAGCTCGTCGATCTCGACCGGGGAGGAGTCGATCTCCATCCGCAGGCGGGAGGCGGCCTCGTCGACGAGGTCGATGGCCTTGTCGGGCAGCTGGCGGCCGGAGATGTAGCGGTCGGACAGCGTCGCGGCGGCCACGAGCGCGGCGTCGGTGATCTGGACGCCGTGGTGCGCCTCGTAGCGCTCGTTGAGGCCGCGCAGGATCGCGATGGTGTCCTCGACGCTCGGCTCGCCGACGAAGACCTGCTGGAAGCGGCGCTCGAGGGCGGCGTCCTTCTCGATCTTCTCGCGGTACTCGGTCAGCGTCGTGGCGCCGACCAGGCGCAGCTCGCCGCGGGCCAGCATCGGCTTGAGCATGTTGCCGGCGTCGAGGGAGGAGTCGCTGCCGCTGGCGCCCGCCCCGACGACGGTGTGCAGCTCGTCGATGAAGGTGACGACCTCGCCCTCGGCGCCGCGGATCTCGTCGAGGACGGCCTTGAGCCGCTCCTCGAACTCGCCGCGGTACTTCGCGCCGGCGAGCATCGCGCCGAGGTCGAGGCTGATGAGGCGCTTGCCCCGCAGGGACTCCGGGACGTCACCGGCGACGATGCGCTGGGCCAGGCCCTCGACGACGGCGGTCTTGCCGACGCCGGGCTCGCCGATGAGGACGGGGTTGTTCTTCGTGCGCCGGCTCAGCACCTGCACGACCCGGCGGATCTCGGCGTCGCGGCCGATCACGGGGTCGATCCTGCCCTCGCGGGCCCGGGCGGTGAGGTCGACGCCGTACTTCTCCAGCGCCTGGAACGTGCCCTCGGGGTCGGCGGTGGTGACCTGGGCGCCGCCGCGGACGTCGGCCAGCTTCGCCAGGAGCGCCTCGCGGGTCGCCCCGGCGCCCTGCAGCAGCGTCGCCGCCGGGCCGGTGCCCGAGGCGAGGCCGACGAGGACGTGGTCGGCGGAGACGAACGCGTCGCCGTGCGCCTCGGACTCCTTGCGCGCGGTGGTCAGCGCGTCGAGCGCCGCGCGGCTCAGCTGGGGCGCGGCGACGGAGGAGCCGGACGCCGAGGGCAGGGCCGCCAGCGCGGCGCGGGTGCGCTCGCGCACGGTGGCGACGTCGGCGCCGGTCGCGGCCAGCAGCGCGGTCGCGACGCCGTCCTGCTCGAGCAGGGCGGCGAGCAGGTGCGCCGGCTCGACCTGGGCGTGCCCGGCCTCGACGGCGCGGGCGGCGGCGGAGGCCAGCGCCTCCTGGCTCTTGGTGGTGAGCTTGAGCTCCAACGGGACCTCCGGGTCGTGCTGCGTGCGTGGTGAGGCTGACTTGAGCCTACTGCACTCAACTCCCTGCGGCACGGCTCTGTTCCCCGCGTCCTGTGGGCGGATCTGCACCCGCTCCTGCTGCGCGCGGGGCGTTCCTGTGCCCGTCAGACGGGCACAGGGGCGCCCCGTGCGCAGCACGCCTGGGCCACGATGACGCCGTGACGGACCCCGCAGAGCTGCTCGACGCCTACGACGCGCAGCTGCGCACCGACGCCGAGACGCCCAGCGCCGTCTCGGTCACGCGCCTCGGGCCGCTGCGGCTGGTGACCTTCGCCGGCGGGCGCGGCTTCGTCACCTACCCGCGCCCGGGCGTGGACGATGACCTGGCGGGCCTCGTCGCCCCGGCGCTGGAGCACTTCCGCGCCGATCCCGCCACCACCCGCGTCGAGTGGAAGACGCGCGGTCACGACCACGCCCCCGGGCTCCCCGAGGCGCTGCGCGCGGCCGGCCTCACCCCCGACGCCCCGGAGTCGATCATGGTCGGCGCCGCGATGTCGCTGGCCGTCGACGTGCCGCTCCCCCGCGGCGTCGCGCTGCGCCGGGTCACCGAGGAGGCCGACGTCCGCGCTCTGAGCGCGATGGCCGACGAGGCCTTCGGCGACCCCGCGTCGACGCGGATGGCCGACGCCCTGCTGCGCCGCCTCGCCCTCGACGACGGGATGGAGCTGTGGGTCGCCGAGGCCGGGGGGCGCATCGTCAGCACGGGCCGCCTGGAGCCGGTCGCCGGGAGCGACTTCGCCGGCCTCTGGGGCGGCGCGACGCGGGCGGAGTGGCGCGGGCGGGGCGTCTACCGCGCGCTCACCGCCGCCCGCGCCCGTTCGGCGCTCGCCCGCGGGAAGGCGCTCGTGCACAGCGACTCCACCGAGCACTCCCGGCCGATCCTCGAGCGGTCCGGGCTGGTGAGGGTCTCCACGACGACGCCGTTCCACTGGCGGCGCTGAGCCGGGCGGGCGGCGGAGCTCGCCGGCCAGTGGGCGGATCTGCACCCGCTCCTGGTGCGCACGGGGCGGCCCCGTGCCCGTCTGGAGGGCGCAGGGGCGCCCCGTGCCGAGCGGGGCCCGGCGGCGACCGCGGGGATCAGTGCGGGTTGTGCGAGCCGAGGTCCTGGGTGTCCTGGCGCACCTCGCGGCCGTCCTCGCCCCACATCGTGTGGAACGTGCCCGCGCGGTCGACGCGGGCGTAGGTGTGCGCGCCGAAGAGGTCGCGCAGGCCCTGGAGCAGGGACGCCGGCAGCCGGTCGCGCCGCAGCGCGTCGTAGTACGCGAGGGCGCTGGAGAACCCCGGCGCCGGGACGCCGATCGTCGCGGCGGTCACCACCACGCGCCGCCAGGCGTCCTGCGCGGAGGCCACGGCCTCGGTGAAGTACTCGTCGAGCAGCAGCGACGGCAGCGCGGCGTCCTTGTCGTACGCCTCCTTGATGCGGTTGAGGAAGCGCGCCCGGATGATGCACCCGCCCCGCCAGATCGTCGCCATCTGGCCCTTGTCGACGTTCCAGCCGTACTGCTCGCTGGCGGCGGCGATCATGTCGAAGCCCTGCGCGTAGGCGACGACCTTCGAGGCGTACAGCGCCGCGCGGACGTCGTCGACGAACCGCTCGGCGTCCGCGCCCTCGACCTTCCCGGACGGCCCGGGCAGCGCCTGCGCCGCGCGGCGCTGGTCGGCGGCCCCGGAGAGCGAGCGCGCGAAGACGGCCTCGGCGATGCCCGTGACCGGCACGCCGAGGTCGAGCGCGGCCTGCACGGTCCAGCGGCCGGTGCCCTTCTGCTCGGTCTGGTCGACGATGAGGTCGACGAGCGGCTTCCCCGTCTCCTCGTCGGTCTTGGCCAGCACCCGGGCGGTGATTTCGATGAGGAAGGACTCCAGGTCTCCGGCGTTCCACTCCTCGAAGACCTCCGCGAGCTCGGCCGGGCTCATCCCCAGCCCCTGCCGCAGGAGGTCGTAGGCCTCGCCGATGAGCTGCATGTCGGCGTACTCGATGCCGTTGTGGACCATCTTCACGAAGTGGCCGGCGCCGTCCGTGCCGACCCACGTGCAGCACGGCGTGCCGTCGACCTCGACCGCGATCGACTCCAGGATCGGCCCCAGCGCGGCGTAGGACTCCTCCGACCCGCCCGGCATGATGCTCGGGCCGAGCAGCGCGCCCTCCTCGCCGCCGGAGACGCCGGTGCCGACGAAGTGCAGGCCGTGCTCGCGCAGCTCGCGCTCGCGGCGGCGGGTGTCCTCGAAGTGGGCGTTGCCGGCGTCGACGACGATGTCGCCCTCCTCCAGCAGCGGCACGAGCTCCTGGATCACGGCGTCGGTCGCGGCACCGGCCTTGACCATGATCACCACGCGGCGCGGCTTGGCGAGCGAGGCCACGAAGCCCGGGAGGTCGGTCGAGGCGATGAAGTCGCCCTCGGAGCCGTAGTCGCGCACGAGCTCCGCGGCGCGGGAGGCGGTGCGGTTGTGCAGGGCCACGGTGTGGCCGTGCCGGGCGAAGTTGCGCGCGAGGTTGCGGCCCATCACCGCCAGCCCCGTGACCCCGATGTCGGCGCGGGCGGTGTCCTGAGCAGCGTCAGCCATGCGGCGATCCTGGTCGCCGCGGCGCCCGTGCGCCAGACTGCGGGGCGTGCAGCGCTGGTGGACCTGGTTCGTGCTCGTCACCGCTGCGCTGTGCCTGGTGCTCGGGACCATCTCCCTGGTCGAGGGCGACTGGCTCACGGGCGGCCTCATGGTCGTCCTCGCGCTGGTCCTCGCCCGCGACGTCCGCCGCCGCCGCACCAGCGCGGACGTCACGGCGGAGTGGCCGCTCGAGCGCGTCCGCACCGTGACGAGCGGGCACCCGGGCGAGGTGCAGGCCGTGCGCGCCCTGCGCGGCGCCGACCCCCGCCTGGGCCTCGCGGACGCCGTCCGGCTGGTCCGCGAGGCCCAGGCACCGCGGTAGCCGGGGGGCGCCGCAGCGGCGACGTCGCTGGCCCGTGGCCGCTGTCAGAACCAGAGCGGTCCCGGGCGCGCCCTGGTTCTGACACCTCGTCTGCGCCGCCCGGTGACCCTCAGCGCTGCGGGCGCCAGACGACCAGGGCGCTGCCCGCGCCGAACGCCGAGCGCACCGGACGGCGTCCGCGCTCGACGGCGACCACGTCGCCCGAGGGGGTCGCGGCGAAGACCCGGCGCGAGCGCTGGAGCGCGGCCAGCGCCGAGGACAGCTCGTCGGTCAGCTCGCGCACCTTCCCCCGCAGGCGGTCGTTCTCGCCCTCGAGCTCGAGGATGCGCTTGATGCCCGCGAGGTTGACGCCCTCCTCCTGGGACAGGCGCTGCACCTCGCGCAGCAGGACGACGTCGCGCGCGGAGTAGCGGCGCCCCCGCCCGGTCGCGCGCGAGGGCGAGACCAGGCCGAGCCGGTCGTACTGGCGCAGCGTCTGGGGGTGCATGCCGGCCAGCTCGGCCGCCACGGAGATCACGAAGACCGGTGCGTCGGGAGCGACGCCAGGGCTCGCCTCGGTGCTCATCACCGCTTCCTTCCGACCTCGTCGGGAACGCTCGACCTCAGGACCGCGGCGCCGCCGCGCGGGCGCTCGCCAGGAGCCCGGAGCGCGGGTCGCCGTCGGCGGTGGCCTCGCGGAAGGCCTCCACCGCTGCGCGCGCATCGGCGTCGAGCCGCTGGGGGACGACGACCTGGGTGGTCACCAGCAGGTCGCCGGTGCGCTCCCCCACCCGCACGCCGCGGCCCTTGACGCGCAGCGTGCGCCCCGAGGGGGTGCCGGGGGCGATCCGCAGGCGCACGGTGGAGCCGTCCAGGGTGGGCGCCTCGACCTCGCCGCCCAGGGCGGCCTCGGCGAAGGTGACCGGCAGCGTCACGCGCAGGTCGTCGCCGTCGCGGGTGAAGACCGGGTGGGGTTCCACGTGGACCGTGACCATGAGGTCGCCCGCGGCGTCGGGGCGCGGGCCCGGCCGGCCCTGGCCGCGCAGGCGGATCTTCTGGCCGTCGCGGACGCCGGCCGGGATGCGGGCGGTGACCGTGCGGCCCTCCACGCGCAGCGAGACGGTGGTGCCGCCGACCGCCTCGGCGAAGGGCAGCGTCGCCTCCGCCTCGAGGTCCGCGCCGCGCTGCGGGGCGCGGAAGCCGGCGGGGCCGGCGCCCGGCCCGCCGGCGCCGCTGCCCTGGAACATGCTGAGCAGGTCCTCGAGGTCCGGGCCGCCCGCGGGCCCGGAGGTCTGGTAGCGCACGCGCCCGCCCGCCGGGCCCCCGCGGCCGGCGCCGCCGAAGAGCCCGCCGAGCAGGTCGTCGAAGCCGCCCCCGCCGCCGGGGCCCTGGCCTGCGGCGGTGAACCGGGCGCGGCCGGTGGCCATGGCGCGCACGGCGTCGTACTGCTCGCGCTGCTCGGGGTCGGAGAGCACCGCGTAGGCCTCGCCGACCTCCTTGAACCGCGCCTCCGCGGCGGCGTCGCCGGGGTTGGCGTCGGGGTGCAGGGTGCGCGCGAGCTTGCGGTAGGCCTTCTTGAGGTCGGCAGCCGAGGCGTCCTTGTCGACGCCGAGAGCGGCGTAGAAGTCCTTCTCGATCCAGTCCTGGCCTGCCACGGGTGGTCCTCTCACACGCTGTGACCGCCCCTGTCCCGCACTTCTTCGCAGAAGTGCGGGACAGGGCGGCGGTGGAACAGCACTTCTGGGCAGAAGTGCGGTGGGTGGGTCAGGCGGGGCTGGTGACCGCGACCCGCGCCGGGCGCAGCACGCGCCCGCCGACCCGGTAGCCCGGCTGCAGCACGGTGGTCACCGTGGTGACCGCCACGTCGCCTGAGCTGTGCATGAGCGCCTCGTGGACGGCGGGGTCGAACTCCTCGCCGTCCTCGCCGTAGCGCTCCAGCCCCAGACGGCCGAGGACCGCCTCGAGCTTGTCGGTGATGGCCGCGAACGGGCCGTCGGTGAGGTCGCCGTGCTGGCGCGCGAGGTGCACGTCGTCGAGCACGGGCAGCAGGGCCTCCAGCACGCTGGAGACGGCGCTGTCACGGGCGACGTCGCGGTCGCGGTCGACCCGCCGGCGGTAGTTGACGTACTCCGCCTGCAGCCGCTGCAGGTCGCCGAGGCGCTCCTCGGCGATCGTCAGCGCGGCCGACAGCTCCTCCGTGATGTCCGCGACGCCCTGCTCCTCGAGCGCCTCGACGTCCTCCTCGGGGGTCGAGGAGGGCGCCTGCGGGACGGCGTCCGGCACGGGGGCCGGGGCCGCCGGCGCGCCCGTGTCGGACGCACCGGCTCCCGGGACCTGGGCGGTCTCGTCGCTCTGGCTCACTTGCGGTCGTCCTCGTCCACGACCTCGGCGTCCACGACGTCGTCCTGCGCGCCGCCGGCAGCACCGGCACCCGCACCGGCACCCGCACCGGCACCGGCCGCACCGGCGTCACCAGCGCCCTCGCCCTGCGCGTACAGCGCCGAGCCGAGCTCCTGGCTGGCCGTGGCGAGCGCCTCCTGCTTGGCCTGGACGGCGGCGATGTCGTCGCCCTCCAGCGCCGTGCGCAGCTCGGCGATCGCGGTGCGGACCGTGGCCACGCCGTCCTCGGGGAGCTTGTCGGTGTTGTCGGTGAGGAACTTCTCCGTGGAGTAGACGAGCTGCTCGGCGGAGTTGCGGGTCTCGGCCTCCTCGCGGCGGCGGCGGTCCTCCTCGGCGTGCGCCTCGGCGTCCCTGACCATCCGCTCGATGTCCTCCTTGGACAGCGCGCTGCCGCCCGAGATGGTCATCCGCTGCTCCTTGCCGGTGCCGCGGTCCTTCGCCGACACGTGGACGATGCCGTTCGCGTCGATGTCGAAGGTGACCTCGATCTGCGGCACGCCGCGCGGGGCGGGGGCGATGCCGGTCAGGTCGAAGGTGCCCAGCGGCTTGTTGTCGCGCACCAGCTGGCGCTCGCCCTGGTAGACCTGGATGAGCACGCTCGGCTGGTTGTCGTCAGCCGTGGTGAAGACCTCGCTGCGCTTGGTCGGGATGGCCGTGTTGCGCTCGATGAGCTTGGTCATGATCCCGCCCTTGGTCTCGATGCCGAGGCTCAGGGGCGTGACGTCGATGAGCAGGACGTCCTTGCGCTCGCCCTTGAGGACGCCGGCCTGCAGGGCGGCGCCCACGGCCACGACCTCGTCGGGGTTCACGCCGCGGTTGGGCTCGCGCCCGCCGGTGAGCTCGCGGACGACGTCCCCGACGGCCGGCATGCGGGTGGAGCCGCCGACCAGGACGACGTGGTCGATGTCGGAGAGCTGGACGTCGGCGTCGCGGATGACCTGCTGGAACGGCGCCTTGGTGCGCTCGAGCAGCGAGCGGGTCATGTCCTCGAACTGGGCCCGGGTCAGCTTCTCGTCCAGGTGGACGGGGCCGTTCTCGGTCATCGACAGGTACTGCAGGCTGATCGAGGTGCTGGTCGCGGACGACAGCTCCTTCTTGGCCTGCTCCGCGCCCTCGCGCAGGCGCTGCATGGCGATCTTGTCCTTGGACAGGTCGACGCCGGAGCTGTTCTTGACCTGCTTGACCAGCCAGTCGACGATCGCGGCGTCCCAGTCGTCACCGCCGAGGTGGTTGTCGCCGCTCGTGGCGCGCACCTGGATGGTGGAGAAGCCGTCCTCGGCGTCCTTGCCGACCTCGAGGAGGGACACGTCGAACGTGCCGCCGCCGAGGTCGAAGACGAGGATGAGCTCGTCCTCCTTGCCCTTGTCCAGGCCGTAGGCCAGGGCCGCCGCGGTGGGCTCGTTGATGATCCGCAGGACGTTGAGGCCCGCGATCTCGCCGGCCTCCTTCGTCGCGGTGCGCTGCGCGTCGTTGAAGTACGCCGGCACGGTGATGACGGCGTCGGTCACCGGCTCGCCGAGGTACTCCTCGGCGTCGCGCTTGAGCTTCTGCAGCACGCGCGCGGAGATCTCCTGCGCGGTGTACGCCTTGTCGTCGATGGTCGTGGTCCAGCTGGTGCCCATGTGGCGCTTGACCGAGGTGATGGTGCGCTCGACGTTGGTCACCGCCTGGCGCTTGGCGATCTCGCCGACCAGCGGCTCACCGGACTTGGCGAAGGCGACGACGGAGGGCGTGGTGCGCCCGCCCTCGGCGTTGGCGATGACGGTGGGCTCCCCGCCCTCCAGCACGGCCACGACGGAGTTCGTCGTGCCCAGGTCGATCCCGACGGCACGGGCCATGGTGGTCCTCACTCCCTGTGTTGAGTCCTAGCGGCTCAATCCTCCACGTGAGCGCCGTCGTGTCAACTTCGGCGGCGTGGACTTGAGCCTGCTGTGCTCAACCTTCGGGAGCCTCCCCGTGTTCCCTGCGCGCGCGGCTCAGCGGCCGAGCTCGGCGAGCTGGCCCAGGCCCTCCATGGCCGTGCGGGGCACGTGCACCCGGGGGCAGCGGCCGTGGGCGTGGCGCTGGGCGCGCACCCGGCCCCCCAGGGTGGCGAGCAGCGCCTCGGCGGCCTCGCGGTCGGCGTCCAGGGCGACCTGCAGCTCGCTGCGCCCGTGCACCTGCAGGGCGGCGGCGAAGTGGCGCACCAGGGCTCCGCCGATGCCCTGGCGCTGCCACGCGTCGTGCACGAGCACCTCCACCGCCCCGGCGATCGGGTCCTCCTCGCCGGTGCAGGTGGCCGGGCGCAGCGCGCCGAGGGCGACCAGCCGGTTCGGCGCGAGCTCGACGACGACGCTGCCCGGGCGGCGCAGCCAGGCGTCCTGCTGCACGAGCGGGATCACCGTGCCGCCGCGCCCGCACCAGCCGAGGCGGGTGGTCGGGCTGCAGCGCACGAGCAGGGCCGCCATCGCCGGAAGGTCCGTGGGGCGCGCCGAGCGCACGGTCAGCTCGGCGCCGCGGGCGAACAGCGACCACGGCTGGTCCAGCAGCGCCTCCGCGGAGCCGCCGAGCTCCACTGGAGCCGTGCTGCCCCGGCGCGGGACGGGCAGGACGGAGGGGACGACGGCCCGGGGGGTGCGGCCTCGCAGCGGCAGGGTCTGTGCGCTCACGGGAGCGAGCCTGCGACGGGTGCCGACGCGAACTGTTCCGCCCGTGTGTCGTCCGTGTGTCGTGACGGACGGTGACCGACGGGTCGCTGCTCCGGGCCGGCGCCCGGCGCCCGGCCGGAGTCACCCCAGCAGGAGGGTCCACGTGCCGGCGGCCAGCCCCGCCGCGGTCGCCGCGGCCGCCACGAGCACCCCTCCTGCGACGACGCCCCAGTCGCTGGCGCGCATCCGGCTGGGCCGCGCCCACGTGCGGCTCGTGCCGGCGCCGAACCCCCGGGCCTCCATCGCCGTGGCCAGGACCGTGGCCCGGCGGACGGCCAGGACGAGGAGGGCGAAGACCTGCCCGGCGCCCTGGCGGGCGCGCCCGAGCAGCCCGTCGTCACCGAGCCCGCGAGCGCGGCGGGCGAGGCCGAGCTGCGACCACTCCTGCGCCAGCACCTCAAGCAGCCGGACGGCGGCCACGGCCGCCAGCACGAAGCGGGGCGGCAGGTGCAGCACCTGGGCCAGGGCGTCGCCGAGGTCGGTCGGGTCGGTGGTGGCCATGAGCACCACGCCGGGCAGCGCGACGGCCAGGATCCTCAGGCCGATCGCAGCGGCGGACTCCAGCGAGCCGGTGGTGACGCTCAGCGGTCCGACGCCGAGCACGAGGGCGCCGCTGTCGGGGCCGAGCCAGGCGGTGACCACGGCCGTCGGCACGGCGCCGACGAGCACGAGGCCCAGGCGCCGCCCCAGCGCCCGGGCCGACAGGCCGCACCAGGGCAGCACCGCGAGCTCGAGCACGAGGGCGGTGCCGGCGGTGACGGGGTCGACGGTGAGCAGCAGCACGAGGGAGAGCACCGACGCCACGGCGAGCTTGGCGACCGGGTTCGCGCAGGCGAGGACGGTCGGCCGCACAGCGCCGACGTCGAGCAGGGCGAGGCTCATCCGCCCGCCCCTCGCCCGGCCGCGACCGGGTGGACGCCGACGCCGCCCGCGCCGACCGCCCACACCTCGTCGGCCAGGGCCGCCGCGAGCTCCTCGTCGTGGGTGGCGGCCACGACGGCCGTGCCCTCGGCGCGCAGCTCGGCGAGCAGGGCGACGACCTCCGCCCAGGTGCGGGCGTCCTGGCCGAACGTCGGCTCGTCGAGGACGAGCAGCGCCGGGCGGGTCGCGAGCGCGGTGGCCACGGACAGCCGCCGCTGCTCGCCGCCGGAGAGGGTGAAGGGGTTGGCCTGGGCGAGGTGCCTCAGGCGCAGCCGCTCCAGGAGGCTGGCCACGCGCGCGGCCACCTCCGCCTCGGGCAGCGCCAGGCGCAGGGGCCCGACGGCGAGCTCGTCGGCGACGGTGGCGGCCACGAACTGGTGGCGAGGGTCCTGGAAGACCGAGCCGATCCGCGCCACCAGCTCGCGCGGGCGCCACCGCACCGGCTGCGCGGCCG
>NZ_JBZYWI010000032.1:0-27347 GCF_058932755.1 Quadrisphaera sp. DVD1 | reverse complement strand
ACGCCGCCGACGGCAGCGCGGGGCTCTTCGCCGACGTCACGGCCGCCGCCGCGGCCGACCTCGCGCTCGAACCCGGGCTCGACGTGCACTTCGCGGTCAAGGCCACCGAGGTGACCGTGCACGCGGCAGCCGGCTCCTGACCGGCGACGGCGAGCCCTGGAGCGCCGCCCGCCCGGGCCCCTACGGTGCTCGGATGAGCACCGCAGGGGCGAGCACCCCGGGGACGAGCACCGCGCGGACGCTCTCCCGCGCGCAGGCGCTGGCGCACCGCCTGCGCGCCCAGCAGCTGGACGGGCGGCCGCGGCCGCTGTCCGAGGTGGCCGTGCTCGACCTCGGCGTCCAGGACACCGGCCCGGACGGCGGCGCGTGGGCGCTGCTCCAGCGCGGCGCAGCGCCGGAGGAGGTGGCCGGCGACGAGCTGGCGCTGGCCTGGACGCTGCGCACGGCCCCGCACCTGCACCGCCGGGCCGACCTGGCCGCCGTGGCGGCGGAGCTCGAGCCGCGCAGCGAGGCCGACGCCGCCGCGCGCCTCGGCAGCGCAGCCGGGCCGCTGCGGGCGGCCGGCGTGAGCGCGCTCGACGGCCTGGAGGTCGTGACCGCCGCCGTCCGAGCCGTGGTGACCGCCCCGATGGTCAAGGGCGAGGCGTCCGGCCGCGTCTCGGCCCGGCTGGAGGGCCCGCACCTGCGCGACTGCCCGTCGTGCCGCACCACCCACGTGCACGAGCTGTCGTTCCGCCTCGGCGCCCTGCGCGCCGGCCTGGAGCTGGAGCGGGGCACCTCCCCGCCGGTGCTGCGCCCCAGCGCGGAGCTCGCCACCGCTGGTTCCACGGGAACCCACGACCTCGTGCGGGCCGCGCTGCACCTCCTGGGCCCCGCCACCCCGCAGCAGGTGGCCGCGCACCTGGGCGCCGTGACGGCCGACGTCCGCGCCCGGTGGCCCCGCGACGCCGTCGAGGTCGTCGTCGACGGCCGGTCGCTGCAGCTGCTGGCGCCGGACGCCGAGGCGGCGGCGTCCGGCGAGCCCGCGCCGCGCGGCACCTGGCTGCTCGACCCCTACGACCCGTACCTGCAGGCCCGCGAGCTGCTCGTGCCCGACCCGGCGCGGGCGAAGCAGCTGTGGCCCGCGCTGTCGCGACCCGGCGCCGTCGTCGTCGACGGCGAGGTGCTCGGCACGTGGCGCGCCCGCCGGGCCGGTGCGCGGCTCGCCGTCACCGTGCAGCTGTGGGGCGCGGTCCCGGACGCCGCGCGGGCGGCGGTGCAGGACCAGGCCGAGCGGCTCGCCGGCTCCCGCGGGGTGCCGCTGGCGCGCGTGGACGTCAGCGGCTGACCGCGCGCGGCGCCGCCCGGCGAGCGATCACGAGCAGGGCCAGCGCCTGGCCGGCCAGGAGGAGGACCACGCCGAGGACCCACTCCGCGCCGGTGTCGCCGGCCACGCTGGCGACGAGGACCGCGCAGCCCACCGCGCCGAGCACGGCGGGCACGACGCCGGCCCGCCCGGCCAGCAGCTCCCGCCCGGCCCACAGCACGGCGAGCACCGGCACCCACGCGACGAGCAGGACGGCGATCCCCGCGGCGTCCAGCAGCGAGGGGCCGTGCGTGCGGCTGAGGCCGACCAGCCGCGGGCCGCTGTCCGGCAGGGCCACCACCGCGGCGCCGAGGGACGACCCGGCCAGCCAGGTCGTGCTCGCGCGGCGCACCCGCAGCGCGCTCGGCGTCATGCGTCCTCCTCGACGGTCGTGGGCCAGGCGCAGGGCCGTGAGCCCCGGACCCGCACCCCGCCCATGATCGCGGTCGGAGCCCCCGGCGTCAGCCCCTCGCGGCCCCCGGGCCCGGCCGGAGCGGCGACCGGCGCAGGCCCACCGCCGCGGTGCCCGCCCCCACCACGAGGAGCCCGGCGCAGACGAGCATCGCCGTCCGGTACCCGGGGGTCAGGGCGGCCGGGTCGGTGTACGCGCGACCGCTGATCCCGGCGAGGGCCGGCAGCGCGGCCACCGCGAGCAGCCCCGCGGTGCGCGCCACCGCGTTGTTGACGCCCGAGGCCGCACCGGCCAGCGCGGGCGGCGCGGCACCGAGCACGGTCGAGGTCAGCGGGGCGACGAAGCCGCTGATGCCGAGCCCCATGAGCACGACGCCGGGCAGGACGGCGCTCGCGTACCGGTCGCCGGGGGAGAGGCCGGCGAGCAGGGCGAAGCCGGCCGCGGCCACGAGCGCTCCCGCGGTGAGCATGGTGCGGGCGCCCACGCGCTCGCCCGCCGTCCCCGCGCGCCCGGCGAGCACGCCCAGCAGCAGCGACGACGGCAGCGTCGCCGCCCCCGCGGCCAGGGCGCTCCAGCCGAGGGAGACCTGCAGCTGGAGGGTCACCAGCAGCCCCGACCCGGCCAGCGCCGCGTAGACCACGAGCGTGTAGGCGTTCGCCGCGGTGAAGGTGCGGTCGGCGAACAGGGCCGGCGGCACCAGGGCCTCGCGGGCGATCCGCTCCCTCGCGGCGAACCCCGCCCCCGCGAGCGCCGCCAGGACGACGGCGACGAGCACGCCGGTCGAGGCCCCCTGGTCCGGAGCGGCGGTCAGCGCCCAGGTCAGGGCGCCGAGCGCGAGCACGCACAGGACGGCGCCGGCGGTGTCCAGCGGGGCCTCGGCGGCGCGTCCGCGCGTCTCGGGCACGTGGCGCTGGGCGAGCAGCACGGTCACGGCGGCCAGCGGGAGGTTCAGGGCGAAGACCCAGCGCCAGTCCAGGGCCACGAGGGCCCCGCCGACCACGGGCGCCGCCACCGTCGCCAGCGTCGTCGCCCCCGACCACACGCCGATCGCGCGGGCGCGGTCGCCCTCGCGCAGCGACGTCTGGAGGATCGCCAGGGACATCGGCGTCAGCAGCGCCCCGCCGACGCCCTGCAGCGCCCGCGCCGCCACCAGGGCGCCGGCCGTGGGCGCCAGGGCGCAGGCGGCCGAGGCGACCGCGAACCAGACGACCCCGGTGGTGAAGACCCGGCGCCGCCCGTACCGGTCGCCCAGGGACCCGCCGAGCAGGATCAGGGCGGCCAGGGTCAGCGTGTAGGCGTTGACCGTCCACTGGAGCGCGGCCAGGTCGGCGTCCAGGTCGCGGCCCAGGGCCGGCAGCGCCACGGTCACGACGCTGGCGTCGAGGAAGGCGACCGACGACCCGGCGACGGTCGCCGCGACCACCGCGCGCCCCTGGGGCGAGGCCAGGGCGATGCCGGGCCCGCGGTCGTCCACGCGCTGATCATGGAGCAGTCGGGGGTGGGAGCGCCTCCGCACCCCGGTCTCCTCCACGATCGGCGGGGAGGAGGTGGTCGCAGGTCGGCGCCGGGCGGCCGATCGGGGGAGGGCGGCGCGCGCGGGCCGCGCGGGCGCGGCGCCGGTGCCACGCTGGGCGACGTGCCCGAGCTGCCCGAGGTCGAGGCCCTCGCCTCCTTCCTGCGCGACCGCCTGGTCGGCGCGGTCGTCACCGGCGTCGACGTGGCCGCGATCAGCGTGCTGAAGACCTACGACCCCTCTCCCCAGTCGCTCGCCGGCTCGCCGGTCACCGCGGTGCACCGGCACGGCAAGTGGCTCGACCTCGACGTCGACGGTCTGCACCTGGTCTTCCACCTCGCCCGCGCGGGCTGGCTGCGCTGGTACGACGCCGTGCCCGAGCGCCCGGCTCGGCCCGGGAAGGGCCCGCTGGCCCTGCGGGTGCGCTTCACCGAGCCCTCACCGGACGGCGGGCCGGACGCCACCCCGGGCTTCGACCTCACCGAGGCCGGCACCCGCAAGGGCCTGGCGGTCCACGTGGTGCGCGACCCCGCGCAGGTGCCCGCGATCGCCTCGCTCGGGCCGGACCCGCTCGACCCCGCCTTCGACGTCGCTGCGCTGCAGGCGCTGCTCGCCGGCTCGCGCCAGCAGGTCAAGGGGCTGCTGCGCGACCAGTCGGTGCTGGCCGGGGTGGGCAACGCCTACAGCGACGAGGTGCTGCACGCCGCGCGCCTCTCGCCGTTCGCCCCCGCCGGGCGCCTGGACGCCGAGGAGGTGCAGCGGCTGTGGACCGCCCTGCGCGACGTCCTCACCCGCGCGGTGACCACGGCGGCGGGACGCCCGGCCGCCGACCTCAAGGACGCCAAGCGCGCCGGGATGGCCGTGCACGGGCGCACCGGCGAGGCCTGCCCGGTGTGCGGGGACGTCGTGCGGGAGGTCTCCTTCGCCGACCGCTCCCTGCAGTACTGCGCCACCTGCCAGACCGGCGGCACCCCGCTGGCGGACCGGCGGACGTCCAAGTTCCTGCGCTGAGCCGCCGCCTGGGAGGATGGAGGCCGTGAGCGCCTGGGTCGAGATCGTCCTCGTCGTCGTGTTCGTCCTCGTCGGCGGCTTCTTCTCCATGTCGGAGATGGCGGTGGTCTCGCTGCGCGACAGCCAGGTGCGCAACCTGGCCGGCCGCGGCAGCCGCGGCGCGGCGGTGGAGCGGCTCCGCGGTGACGAGAACCGCTTCCTGTCCTCGGTGCAGATCGGCGTCACCCTCGCCGGCTTCTTCGCCTCCAGCTTCGGCGGCGCGACCCTCGCGGTGCGGGTGCAGCCCGTGCTGGAGGGCTGGGGGGTGCCGGCCGGCGTCGCCGTCACCCTCGGCCTCGTGATCGTCACGGTCCTCGTGTCCTACACCTCCCTCGTCCTCGGCGAGCTCGTGCCCAAGCGCCTGGCCCTGCAGCGCTCCGAGGGCGTCTCGCTGCTCGTCGCGCCGGTGCTGGACCGCGTCGCGACGATCACGCGCCCCGTGGTGTGGGTGCTCGGCCGCTCCACCAACCTCGTGGTGCGCCTCATCGGGCTGGACCCGAACGCCGACCGCGAGGAGGTCAGCGAGGAGGAGCTGCGCGACATGGTCAGCAGCCACGGGCAGCTCGGGGCCGAGGAGCGCCGGATGATCGACGACGTCTTCGACGCCGCGGACCGCCGGCTCAGCGAGGTGATGGTGCCGCGCACCGAGGTCGACTTCCTGCCCGCCGCGCTCGGCGTGGAGGAGGCCGCGACGGCCGTGGAGGACCAGCCGCACTCCCGCTACCCGGTCACCGGGGAGTCCGCGGACGACGTCCTCGGCTTCGTGCACGTGCGCGACCTGCTCAGCGCCGCCCGCCACGGCACCGGCGGCACGGTGGGTGACCACAGCCGCCCGGTGGCGATGCTGCCCGGCAGCAAGACGCTGCTGCCCGCGCTGACCGAGATGCGCCGCAGCGGGCGGCACCTCGCGGTCGTCGTCGACGAGTACGGCGGCACCGACGGGATCGTCACCCTGGAGGACCTCGTCGAGGAGCTCGTCGGGGAGATCGAGGACGAGTACGACGAGGACGGCGCCGCCCACGCGGCCGACGCCCACGACGGGGTCGTCGAGGTCGACGGGCTGCTGCACCGCGACGAGGTGGCCGACTCCACCGGCCTGGAGCTGCCCGAGGGCCCCTACGAGACCCTCGCCGGCTACGTCATGACCGAGCTCGGGCGGGTCCCGGCCGTCGGGGACGAGGTCGAGGGCCTGGGGCGGCGCTTCACCGTCCTGGAGGTCGACGGTCGCCGGGCCGCGCGGATCCGCGTCGAGGAGCTCCCGCCGGTGGACGCCGAGCCCGGCGGCGGGGGAGCGGTCGACCCGGGGCCGGACGAGCGCTCCGAGGACGAGGGCGAGGTGGCGCAGGTGCGGGTCCAGCGCTCGGAGGGCGCGGGCGTCAGCGGCGGCCCGACCGGCTGAGGACCCCCCGGGCGGGGGGCACCGCTCAACCCCGGCGTCCCGCGCGCCGATGCCCGCGGGGTGACAGCTGCGCCCGCCCCCGCCCCGCGCCCGGGACCGCCGACCGCGCTCGGCGTCCTGCTGCCGCGCGGGCACGCGCTGGCCCCCGAGGTGTGGGAGGTCCGCCACCGCTGGGTGACGACCGTGCTCGCCGTGCACCTGCCGGTGCTGCTGGCCTGGTCGCTGCTGCGCGGGGGCGGCGCGGTGAGCGACCTGCTGCTGCTGGTGCCCCTGGCGCTCTGGCTGCTCGCCACCAGCCGCACGTGGTCGCGCGGGCGCGTGCGCCCCTCGCGCGCGCTGGCGGCGTGCGCCTCCTCGGTCGGCCTCATGTCGTGCTCGGCCTTCCTCGTCAGCGTCTCCGGCGGCTACATCGAGGCGCACTTCCACTTCTTCGTCATGGTCCCCGTGGTCGCGCTCTACGAGGCGTGGCCCCCGTTCCTCGTGGCCGTCGCCGCGGTGGTCGCCGAGCACGGCGTGGTCGGCACGGCGTGGCCCCACGCGGTGTTCGGCCACTCCGCCGGCCACCACGACGCCCCCTGGAGCTTCGCGGGGGTGCACGCCGGGTTCTTCGCCGCCGCCTGCGTCGGCTCGCTGGTCACCTGGCGGCTGGCCGAGAGCGGGCGGCTGCACCAGGAGTCCCTCATCGCCGAGCTCCACCACCGCGCCTCGCACGACCTGCTCACCGGGCTGCCCAACCGCGCGGCCCTGGCCGACGCCCTGGACGAGGCCCTGGTCCGCGCCCCGCACGGCCGCGTGGCCGTGGCGGTCCTCGACCTCGACCGCTTCAAGGAGGTCAACGACACCCTCGGGCACAGCTGGGGGGACGACCTGCTGCGCCGGGTGGGCCCCCGCCTGGCCGCCGCGGTCGGCCCCGAGGACCTGCTGGTCCGCCTGGGCGGTGACGAGTTCGCCGCGGTGCTGCCCGGCGCCGACGAGGCGCGCGCCCGGGCCGTGGGCCGCGCGCTGCGCGAGGCGGTCGAGGGCGCGGTCGACGTGGGCGGCGTGCGCGTCGACGTCGACGCGAGCATCGGCATCGCCCTGCACCGCGGGAGGCCCGCCGGCGCGTCCGGCGCCGGGCCGGCGACCGCTGAGGACCGGGCGCTGGTGGCCGAGCGGCTGGTGCGCCAGGCCGACGTGGCGATGTACTCCGCGAAGGACGCCGGCTCCGGCGTGGAGGTGTACGACGGCGAGCAGGACGGGCACAGCACCCAGCGCCTCAGCACGCTCGCCGACCTGCGCCGGGCCCTGGACCGCGACGACGAGATCGTCCTGCACTTCCAGCCCAAGGTCGCCCTGTCCGACGGTGCGGTCCACGGGGTGGAGGGCCTCGTGCGGTGGAACCACCCCGTGCGCGGGCTCCTGCAGCCCGGGGACTTCGTGCCGCTGGTCGACGCCACCGCCCTCGCCGAGCCGTTCACGCTCAAGGTCGTCGACCTGGCGCTGCACCAGATCGACCGCTGGGTGGCGGCCGGGCGCCGCGTGCAGGTCGCCGTCAACGTCTCCCCGCGGTGCCTGGTGCGGCCGGGCTTCGTGCCGGCGCTCGCCGGCGCCCTCGACCGGCGGCGCACGGACCCGGCCCTCCTGCGCCTCGAGATCACCGAGAACTCCCTGCTCACCGACCCCGCCAGGGCGGCCGACCTGCTGGGGCAGGTCCGCGCCCTCGGCGTGACCGTCTCCATCGACGACTTCGGGACCGGCTTCTCCTCCCTGTCCTACCTGCGGACCCTGCCCATCGACGAGCTGAAGATCGACCGCTCGTTCATCGCGGGCCTCGCGTCCCCCGACGTCGCCGCGCGCACGGCCGACGAGGTCCTGGTCCGCTCGATGGTCGAGCTGGGCCACGGGCTGGGCCTCAGCGTCGTGGCCGAGGGCATCGAGGACGACGCCGTGCGGGCGGCCGTCCTCGCCCTGGGCTGCGACGTCGCCCAGGGCTACTGGTTCGCCCGCCCCGCCCCGGCCAGCGCCCTCGACCTCGGGCCCGCGCCGAGCGCCCCGGCGCCGCGCCGCTCGCTCGCCTGGGAGGATGTGAGCCCCAGCCCCGCCTCCTGAGCGGGTCGACGAGGAGGTCCACCGTGAGCGAGCCCGTCCCGTCCCTGCCGGTGACCGAGGTGCCCGCGGACGCCGTCCTGCTCGACGTGCGCGAGGACGACGAGTGGGCCGCGGGCCACGCGCCCGGGGCCCTGCACGTGCCGCTGGGCGACCTGCCGGCCCGCCTGGGGGAGCTGCCCGCGGACGACGAGGTGCACGTGCTGTGCCGCGCCGGTGGCCGAGCCACCCGGGCCGCCGCCTGGCTCGTCGCCAACGGCGTGGACGCGGTGGTCGTGGAGGGCGGCATGGGGGCCTGGCTCGACGCCGGCCGGCCGCTCGAGGCCGAGGGCGGGGAGCCTCCGCGGGTGCTGTGATCCTCTAGCCTGTGGTCGGCCCCGCACCGGGGCCGCAGCGGCGTCGCGACCGGGTCGCGCAGGTCGAGGGAGGCGCCATGGGCGCGAGGGGCTCGTCGCGCAGGTCCTTCCTGCTGCTCGGCGCCGCAGGGCTGGGGGGCGCCGCCCTGGCCGCCTGCAGCCCCGACGAGCGCCGGCCCGCCGCCGCGCCGTCGGCGGCCCCCGCGCAGGTCTCGCTCACCCTCGCCAGCGGCGACCCGGGCACGGGCACCAGCCCGCGCCCCCGGTTCCTCGTGCAGGTCACCGGCGGCGAGGTCGAGCGCGTCGAGGTCGCCGTGCCCGACGGCACCGTCGTGCCGCTGACCGCCGACGGCGACGCCTGGACGCCGGGCGCCCCGCTGCCGCTCGGCGCCGACTGCACGGCCACGGCGACCGCCCGGGGCGCCGACGGCGCCCGCGCCACCGGCCGGCTGGCCTTCTCGGTGGTGGGGGAGGACCAGGTCTCGCGGGCGAAGCTCATGCCGCTGGACGGCGAGACCGTCGGGGTCGGCATGCCGGTCGTGGTGATGCTCACCGCCGAGGTGCCGGAGGACCAGCGCCAGGCGCTGACCGACGCGATCGTGCTCGAGGGCACCGACGGCGTCGAGGGCGCGTGGCGCTGGATCGCCGCCGACCGCGTGCACTGGCGCCCGCGCGAGCACTGGCCGAGCGGGACGCAGGTGCGCGTGCAGGTGCCGCTGACCCGGTTCGAGCTGGGCGAGGGGCGCTGGGGCGCGGAGGACCGCGACATCACCTTCACCGTCGGCGACGCCCACGTCTCCGTCGCCGACGCCGACACGCACCAGATGACCACGTGGGTCAACGGCGAGGTCGCCCGGACGATGCCGATCTCCGCCGGTCGCGAGGACGCCGACCCGGCCTTCGTGACCCGCTCCGGCGTCCACCTCGTGACGGAGAAGTACGCCGACTACCTCATGGACGGCGCCACCGTCGGCCTGGACTACGAGACCCAGGTCAAGTGGGCGACCCGGATCGCCAACTCGGGCGAGTTCGTGCACGGGGCCCCCTGGTCGGTGCCCAGCCAGGGGCGCGCGAACGTCAGCCACGGCTGCATCAACGCCTCCGAGCCCGACGCGAAGTGGTTCCACGACCTGTCCCTGCGCGGTGACGTCGTGGAGGTGGTCGGCACCGACCGCCCGCTGGAGCTCACCAACGGGCTCGGCGACTGGACGCTCTCCTGGGAGGAGTGGACCGCCTGAGCGGTCAGCCCACCAGCGCCGCCGACCGGGCGCCGGTGCGGGCCCGGTAGCCGGGGACGGTGACCATCGGGGGCCGCTCGTGCAGCGACACGTCGCGCTCCTCCGGGGCCCAGGCGCCGGAGGCGTCGCGCACGAACTGCGTCAGCGACCCCGCCAGCGCGTCGGGGTCGTGGACGGCGCTGGAGCGCGAGAGCACCGCGGACAGCACCTGGGCGGCCATCCGGCCCAGCGCCGCGGTGCTCTGGTTGCGGTGCTCCCGGTGGCCCAGGTCCACCTGGGCCAGGCCGTCCAGCCCCACGAGGCGCAGCGCGTCGAGCAGCATCCCGACCTCCACGCCGTACCCGGAGACGAAGGGCAGGCGCTCCAGCAGCGAGCGCCGCGCGGCGTACTCGCCGGAGAGCGGCTGGACGACGCCCGCGAGGTCCGGGGCGAGCCGGCTGAGCAGGGGCCGGGCCACCAGCTCGGTCACGCGGCCCCCCGAGGTCGCGTCGACGCCGGCCAGCGGGCGGTCGTAGCAGCCCTTGACCAGCGAGACGCCCGGCTGGCACAGGAGCGGGCCGAGCAGCCCGGTGATGAGCGCCGGGTGCGGGTCGACGAGGTCGGAGTCGATGAAGGCGACCACGTCGCCGCTGGTCACGGCGAGGGACTTCCACAGCACCTCGCCCTTGCCCGGGAAGGACCCGACCTCGGGGAGGACGTCGTCGCGGTGGTGCACGCGCGCGCCGGCGTCCGCGGCGACCCGGGCGGTGGCGTCGGTGGAGCCCGAGTCCATGACCACCACCTCGTCGACGAGGCCCGTCCGCTCGCCGAGCTCGACGACCATCGCCACGACCGCGCCGACCGTGGCCTCCTCGTCGAGGGCGGGCAGCACCACGCTCACCCGCGTGTCGGCCTTGCAGGCCTCCATCGCCACCAGCGGCCAGTCGGCGGCCCGGCTGGTGCGTCGCGCGTACCAGTCGCTCACGTGGGTCTGCATGGCGCGACAGTGGCACGCGCGAGGCGGCGGCTGAAGACCTCGCACCCGTGCCGCAGCCGACGTTGATCTGATGTTCACGCGCCGGTCACGCGCGCAGCGCGGGGGGCCGTGATCACCTCGTGATGTTTCACGGGGACCGCCCTCGGGTACCCCTGCTCCGTCAGCGAGCGGAGAGTGCTGAGGGGGATGGCCGTGCCGAGCAGCACGAACACGCCCTCGCTGCTCCAGGCCCCCGCGGGGGCCAGCGGCTGCTCCGTGCTCCTCCCGCACCAGGCGATGGCGGTGCCGCACGCCCGCCGCGCGCTGGTCGCCGCCCTGAGCGCCCCCGTGGCCGACCCGGCCGTGCTCGCCGTGGTCGACGCCGTCGCCGTGGTCGTCTCCGAGCTGCTGGGCAACGCCGTCCGCCACGCGGCGCCGCTGGGCGAGGGCGACGTCCTCCTCCGCTGGTCCGTCGAGGCGGGGGCCGTCCGCGTCGAGGTCGTCGACGGCGGCGGGGGTGCGCTCGCCCCCCGCGACGCCGCTGCGACCGCGACCACCGGCCGCGGGCTGCGCATCGTCGAGGCGCTGACCTCGGCGTGGGGCTCGGACACCGACGCCACGGGCCGCCGCACCGTGTGGGCCTGCATCCCCACGGCGTGCACCGCGGTCGACCTGCCCCGCACCGCCTGAGCCGGGCGGTTCCCGCCTCGCGTGGGAGAGTGGTCGGGTGAGCGCACCGGCCAGCCCCTCGACCGCATCCCCGTCCGGGCAGGCGGTCCCCGTCGTCTCCCCGCGCCAGCCCTGCCCGTGCGGCTCGGGCAAGCGCTACAAGCTCTGCCACGGGCGTGCGGCGGCGGCCCAGGCCACCGCCCTGGTGCTGCGCCCCTTCGAGGGCCTGGCCGGCGAGGTCGACTGGGTGGCGCTGCGCGAGATCGTGCCGGCCGCCACGGCCACGGTGCGCACCGCTCCGGGTGCGGCGGCGCACGGCGTCCCGGCCGACCTCGAGGTCACCGTGGCCACGGTCCTGCCGATGGCCGCTCCGGCCCTGCGCCGCGCGGACGGCTCGGTGCTGCTGGGCCTGCAGGCGCCGGTCAGCTCCGGGGACGCCAGCCGCGACGTCGCCGCGGCCCTCGTGCGGGCCCTGGCCGCCGAGCCGGGCACGCCGCTGGCCCCCGGCGCGCTGCCCGGCCCCGGTCCGCGCCTGCAGGACCTGCTCGACCCGGCCGCCGGGTTCGACGTCGTGGTCCACGACGGCTTCGACTTCTGGCTGCCCGACCCCTCCTCCGCCGACGCCTCGGCGCGGGCCGCCCTGGAGGAGGCCGGCGCCTCCGTGGTGCCCACCGCGCGCCTGAGCGGCGTGGAGGGTGCGTACTGGTGCCGCGCGGGCGAGCGCGAGCTGCTGCGCTGGGTGCTCCCGCAGGAGGAGCAGGCGCTGCTCGACGCCCTGGCCCGCCTGCACGCCGCGGGTGCCTCGGCCCTGGCCGCGGGCAGCCGCTACCTCGGCGCCTTCCGCGCCCACGGCCTCCTCGTCCCGGTGTGGGACCTCGCCGCGGGCACCGGGCCCGACGACGTCGAGGAGCCCGCGGCGGCCTTCGGGCAGCGGCTGGCGGAGGCCCTCGCGGTCACCGCGCCGCTGACGGCCGACGAGCGGCGGGCCCGGGCGGGCGTCGTCTCCCGCCAGCTGACGCTGCGCTGACCGACGCCGTGCCCGACGCCGTGCCCGACGTCCCACCCCGCGCCGTCCCCACGCGCGTGGCCGCCGTGGTCCCGGCCCGGGACGCAGCGGACCGGATCGCCGCCACGGTCCGCGCGCTCAGCACGGTGCCCGGCGTCGACCTCGTCGTGGTCGTCGACGACGGCAGCTCCGACGAAACCGCGGCGCTCGCCGCAGCGGCCGGCGCGCGGGTGGTGCGCCACCGGCGCCGGCGGGGCAGGGCGGCCGCGCTGGAGACGGGCGCGGGCGCGGTGGCGCTGTGGGAGGAGCGCGGTGCGGTTCCGGCGGCCCGCGGGCGCGCGCTGCTGCTCGTCGACGCCGACCTGGGCGAGGCGGCGGCCGCCAGCGCGGCCCTCACCGCGCCGGTGCTGACCGGTCGGCTCGACATGGCCGTCGCGCTGGCCCCCGAGCAGGCGCCCGGCGGCGAGGGCGGCCGCGCTGCCGCCCTCGCCCGTCGCGGGGTGAGCGCCACGAGCGGCTGGGCGCCGTCCCAGCCGCTCTCGCACGCGCGGTGCCTGACGCGCCAGGCGCTGGAGGCGGCCCTCCCGCTCGCGCGGGGAGCGGGCGTGGAGGCCGCGCTCACCCTCGACGTGGTGGCCGCCGGCCACCGGGTGGAGGAGGTGCCGTGCGCGGTCGCCCACCGCGAGCCCGACGGCGGCTGGTGGTCCCGGGCCCGGGGGGCCGGCCGCTACCGCGACGTCGCTCGCGCCGTCGCCGCGCGCCGCCTGCGCGCGCGCTGGGCGCGCTGGCGCAGCCACTAGCGTGGCGCGATGACCTCGCAGGCCCCGGACGGCAGCAGCCCGCAGCGACTGGCCTTCCTCGGACCGGAGGGGACGTTCACCGAGGCGGCGCTGCGCCGCCTGCCCGGCTCCTCCGACGCCGTCCGGCTGCCCTTCACGAGCGTGGACGCCGCGCTGGACGCCGTCCGCACCGGAGCGGTCGACGCAGCCGTCGTGCCGATCGAGAACTCGGTGGAGGGCGGGGTCAGCGCCACCCTCGACGCCCTGGCCGGCGGCGCCCCCCTCGTCGTCGTGGGCGAGGTGCTCGTCCCGATCGCGTTCGTGCTGGCCGCCCGGCCCGGCACCGCGCTGGAGGAGGTCACCCGCGTGGGCAGCCACCCCCACGCCCTGGCCCAGTGCCGGGGCTGGCTGGCCGCGCACCTGCCCGCCGCGGGCACCGTGCCGGCGCTGTCCACCGCGGCCGCGGCGCAGGCCGTGGCCGCCGGGGAGGCGCCCTACGACGCCGTGCTCTGCGCCGACGTCGCCGCCGGCACGTGGGGGCTCCAGGTGCTCGCCGAGGGGGTGGCCGACAACGCCTCGGCGGTCACCCGGTTCGTCGTGGTCGCCCGCCCCGGCCCCGTGCCCGCGCCCACCGGCGCCGACAAGACGACGCTGGCGGCCTCGCTGGCGGAGGACCGCGCGGGCGCGCTGCTCGAGCTCCTCGAGCAGTTCGCCGCGCGCGGGGTCAACCTCACCCGGATCGAGTCCCGCCCGGTCGGCACCGAGCTGGGGCGGTACTCCTTCTCGATCGACTGCGAGGGGCACGTGGCCGACCCGCGCGTGGGCGAGGCGCTCATGGGTCTGCGCCGGGTCTGCGCCTCGCTGCGCTTCCTCGGCTCCTACCCCCGCGCCGACGGCGCCGCGCCGTCCTCCCCGCCCGGCACCTCCGACGCCGACTTCACCGCTGCGCGGGAGTGGCTGTCCCAGGTGCGCGCCGGGGCCCGGAGCTAGGCGCCGCTCGCCGCGCGGCTCAGCCGGCCTGCGGTGCGGCGCCCGCGGCGACGCGGACCACGAGGGCCCGCTCGTCGACGCGCAGGCGCAGCTGGCGCGCGTCGCCCACCGGGTCGCCGTCCAGCTGCGCGGGCTGGGGGCTCTCGGCGGTCAGGACGATCTCGCGGCCGCGCCAGTGGTCCATCCGCCCGTCGGGACGGCTGCGGCGCGTCACGAGGCGACCGGCGATGTCGACCCAGCCGATGAGGCCGCGCGGGCCCATCGAGACGGCGTCGAGGTAGCCGTCGTCGACCTCGGCGTCCGGCATGAGGGTCAGCCCGCCCTGCAGCCGGCCGACGTTGCCCACGACCACCGTGCGCACCCGGCGCGTGTGGCTCCTGCCGTCCACCTCGATGCGCACCCGGGTGCGGTGGCCGCGCAGCTCCCGCACGCCCGAGACGAAGTAGGCGATCGGCCCGACCCTGGCCTTGAGCCGCTCGGGCACGCTCGCCATCACCGCGGCGTCGAAGCCCATCCCGGCCATGACGAGGAACGCGCGCTCCTCGGGGCGCCGGTGCTCCTCGCCGTGCGGCCCGACGACGGTCACCCAGCCGACGTCGATGCGCCGGTCGTCTCCGGTGAGCGCGACGCGCATCGCCTCGCCCACGTCGTCGGGGGAGATCTCCGCGGCCCGGGAGATGGCGAAGTCGAGGTTGCGGGCCAGCAGGTTGCCGGTGCCCGCCGGCACGAGGCCGAGGGCCGTGCCGGTGCCGGCGAGGACCTGCGCCACGCAGCGCACGGTGCCGTCACCGCCGCACGCGGCCACGAGGTCGGCACCGGCCTCCAGCGCCTGGCGGGTCTGGCCGATCCCCGGGTCCTCGGGGGTGGTCTCCAGCCACAGCGGGTCGGCCCAGCCGAGCTCGCGGCACGCCCGGGTGATCTGCGCGCGCAGCGGCTCGACGTCCGAGAACTTGCTCGGGTTGATCACCACGGCGGGCAGCGGCCGGTCGGCGGGCTGGGCGTCCAGCGGCTCGGGGCGGTCGGCCTGGCTGGAGCGGCGGGCCATCGTGGAGCGGACCTGCATCACCAGGGTCACCGCCACCACGGCCGCCACGACGGCCAGGAGGGCCACCACCAGGATGATCAGGTCTGCCGTCGTCACTTCCGCACGGTACCGGCACGTGCTGGGCCCAGCACCCTCGCCCAGCACCCTCGCCCAGCACCCTCGCCCAGCACCCGCGCCGGCCGCCGCGCGGCTACTGTGGGCGGTCGTGATCGACGTGAGGCAGCTGCGGGAGGACCCCGAGGCGGTGCGCGCCAGCCAGCGCGCCCGCGGGGCGGACGAGGGCCTGGTGGACGCCGTCCTGGCCGCCGACACCGGGCGGCGGGCGGCGATGACCCGCGCCGAGGGTCTGCGCGCGGAGCAGAAGGCGCTGGGCAAGCAGGTCGCGTCCGCGAAGGGCGACGAGAAGCAGGAGCTGCTGGCCCGCGCGAAGGGCCTGGCCGAGGAGGCCAGGGCCGCCGCTGCGGAGGCCGAGGAGCAGGGCGCCGCCTTCGACGCGCTCATCCGCTCGATCGCCAACGTCGTCGAGGACGGCGTCCCCGCCGGCGGGGAGGACGACTACGTCGTCCTGCGCGAGGTCGGGACGCCGCAGGACCTCGGCTTCCCGGCGCGCGACCACCAGGAGCTCGGCGAGCTCCTGCGGGCGATCGACACCGAGCGCGGCGCCAAGGTCTCCGGGTCGCGCTTCTACTTCCTCACCGGCGTGGGTGCGCGGCTGGAGCTGGCGCTGCTGAACCTGGCGATGGACCGCGCCGTGGCGGCCGGCTTCACCGCGATGATCACCCCGACGCTGGTCAAGCCCGAGGTGATGGCGGGCACCGGCTTCCTCGGCGCCCACGCCGACGAGGTCTACCGCCTCGAGGCCGACGACCTGTACCTCGTGGGCACCTCCGAGGTGGCCCTCGCCGGCTACCACGCCGACGAGGTGCTCGACCTCAGCGGCGGGCCGCTGCGCTACGCCGGCTGGTCGGCCTGCTACCGCCGGGAGGCCGGCTCCTACGGGCGGGACACCCGCGGGATCATGCGCGTCCACCAGTTCCACAAGGTGGAGATGTTCTCCTACTGCCCCGCCGAGGACGCCGCCGAGGAGCACCAGCGGCTGCTCGCCTGGGAGGAGGAGCTGCTGGCCGCCGTCGAGGTGCCCTACCGGGTGATCGACGTCGCGGCCGGTGACCTCGGCTCCTCGGCCGCGCGCAAGTACGACTGCGAGGCGTGGGTGCCCTCCCAGGGCCGCTACCGCGAGCTCACCTCGACCTCGAACTGCACCACCTTCCAGGCCCGCCGCCTGGGCATCCGCGAGAAGGGGCCGGACGGCGCGAACCGGCCGGTCGCCACCCTCAACGGCACGCTCGCGACCACCCGCTGGCTGGTGGCGATCCTCGAGAACCACCAGCGCGAGGACGGCTCCGTCCTCGTCCCGGCGGCGCTGCGCCCCTACCTGGGCGGCCTGGAGGTGCTCCTGCCCGTCACCGCCTGAGGGGCGGGGTCGTCGCCGGGCGCGGCGCACCGGCAGGATGGGCGGATGCAGCCGCTGAACGCCGCCGGTCTCGCCTCGATCGGCGCGGAAGTGCCGGTGCCCGGCTACGACCGCAGCCAGGTGCGCACCGGGATCGTCCACCTGGGGGTCGGTGGCTTCCACCGGGCCCACCAGGCCATGTACCTGGACCGCCTGATGAGCCAGGGCCAGGCCCTCGACTGGGGCATCTGCGGCGTGGGGGTCCTCCCGCACGACGCGCGCATGCGCGACGCGCTCCGCGCGCAGGACGGCCTGTACACGCTCGTGGTCAAGCACGCCGACGGCGCGCTGGAGCCGCGGGTGATCGGCTCGATCGTCGAGTACCTGCTCGCCCCCGACGACCCCGAGGCCGTCATCGAGAAGATGGCCGACCCCGCCGTGCGGATCGTCTCCCTCACGGTCACCGAGGGCGGGTACAGCATCGACCAGGTCACCGGCGTCTTCGACGCGTCGGCCCCGGCCGTGCAGCGCGACCTCGCGCCCGGCGCGGTGATGCAGACCACCTTCGGCCTGGTGACCGAGGCCCTCGCCCGGCGCCGGGCGCGCGGCGTCGCGGCGTTCACCGTGATGAGCTGCGACAACCTCCAGGGCAACGGCGACCTCGCCCGGCGCGCCTTCACGTCCTTCGCGCGGCTGCGCGACGCCGACCTGGGCGCCTGGGTGGAGGCCGAGGTGGCCTTCCCCAACACCATGGTCGACCGGATCACCCCGCAGACCGCGCCCGAGGACGTCGAGCTGGTCCGCGAGCGGTTCGGCATCGACGACGCCTGGCCCGTGGTCTGCGAGCCGTTCACGCAGTGGGTCGTGGAGGACCGCTTCCCCACCGGCCGCCCGCCCCTGGAGGACGTCGGGGTGCAGATCGTCGAGCACGTCGAGCCCTACGAGCTCATGAAGCTGCGCCTGCTCAACGCCGGCCACCAGGCGCTGTGCTACTTCGGCCACCTGCTCGGGCACCGCTACGTGCACGAGGCGAGCCAGGACCCGCTGCTCGCCGCGTTCGTGCGGGCGTACATGGACCGCGAGGCCACCCCGACCCTCGAGCCGCTGCCGGGGGTGGACGTGGAGGAGTACAAGGACACCCTGTTCGAGCGCTTCACCAACCCCGAGGTCCGCGACACCGTCGCCCGCCTCTGCCAGGACAGCTCCGACCGCATCCCCAAGTGGCTGCTGCCCGTGGTGCGCTCCCAGCTCGCCTCGGGTGGCGAGATGCACCGCAGCGCGGCCGTCGTCGCCAGCTGGGCGCGCTACGCCGAGGGCGTCGACGAGCAGGGGCAGCCGATCAACGTCGTCGACCGCCTCGCCGTGCGCCTGCAGGTCCTCGCGGAGCACCAGGCGCAGGACCCGCTGGCCTTCCTCGCCGACCGCAGCCTCTTCGGCGACCTCGGCGACGACGAGCGGTTCACCACCCCGTACCTCCGCGCGCTGGACTCCCTGCACGCTCGGGGCGCCCGCGCGACGCTCGAGGAGCTCACCGCCCCCCGGCCGTGACCGATTCGTGATCCGAACGGCGTGATCCCGCCGTTGACAACGTTTGCACGACCCCGACAGACTCCTCGCACTGCCAGACGACGACGTCGGAGGAGGACTGCGATGGCGCAGCGCACGCGCACCACGCTCACCGACGTCGCCGACCGCTCGGGCGTCAGCCCCTCCACCGCCTCCCGCGTCCTGCACGGCGGCGCCGGGGTCAGCGAGGAGCTCGCCACCCGGGTGCGCCAGGCGGCCGAGGACCTCGGCTACTCGGTCAACCGGCAGGCGCGCTCCCTGCGCCGCGGGCGCTCCGAGGCGATCGGCGTGGCCGTCGAGGACTTCTCCATCCCGTTCTTCGGCCGGCTCGTCTCCCTCGTCGAGCGGGCCGCCCACGAGCGGGGCCACGGGGTGGTGATCGCGTGCGCCGGCAGCGGCCGCTCCGAGGAGGAGGCCGTGGAGTCCCTGCTCAGCCGCAGCGTCGCGGGCCTGATCGTCAGCTCGGGCACGAGCGGTGCTCCCGAGGGGTACCTCGACGAGGTGGCCCGCGAGGTGCCGCTGGTGCAGGTCGACGCACCGGGGCCGAGCAGCATCGCCGACTCGGTCGGCATCGACAACGCGGCCGCCGGACGCGCGGTCACCGAGCACCTGCTGGCCCACGGCCACGAGCGGGTCCTCTTCGTCGGCAGCGGTCCCGCGGCCCGCACCGTGGTCCAGCGCCGCCACGGCTACGAGCAGGCGATGCGCGCCGCGGGCCTGCGCCCGCAGGCCGCCTGGCTCGGGTACGAGCCCCGCGACGCCCGGGAGCAGGCGCTGGCGGTGCTCGAGCGCGACACCGAGAGCACCGCCGTCCTGTCCAGCGTGGCGCGCACCACCATGGGCCTGCTGTCGGCCATCGCGGCGCTCGGCCGGCGCGACCTCGCGGTCATCGCCATCGACGACCTCGCCGGGGCCGACGCCTTCCGGCCGGGGCTCACCGTCCTGGAGCAGGACGCCGAAGGCATCGGTGCCCGGGCGGCGGCCCTGCTCTTCGAGCGGATCGACGGCCACACCGGTCCGCCGCGGCACGTCGAGCTCGACCTGCAGCTCATCGAGCGCGGCTCGGGCGAGCTGCCCCCCCACCGTCCTGAGCGCGCCCCGGCGCTGCTCCGGTGACCACAGATGTCCGGCCCGGGGGATCCCGGCCGGCGGACCCAGAGAGGGACGAACCATGAGAGCACGAGGACGTGCTGGCGCCGTGGGCGTCGTGGCGGCAGCGACCGCTCTGATCACGGCCGGCTGCTCCGGCGCCGGTGGCGGCGGGGGCGGCGGCGGGGGCGGCGGTGGTGAGGACGGTGGGCAGTCCATCGACGTCATCATGGTCAACAACCCGCAGATGGAGGACCTGCAGGCGCTGACGGAGGAGCACTTCACCGCCGACTCCGGCATCACGGTGAACTTCACGGTGCTCCCGGAGAACGACGTCCGCGACACCATCCAGACCGACTTCACGTCCCAGGCCGGCCAGTACGACGTCGCGACCATCTCGAACTACGAGGTGCCGTTCTTCTCCACGAACGGGTGGCTGGCCAACCTCGACAGCTACGTCGAGGAGGACACCGAGTTCAACCAGGACGACATCCTGCAGCCGATCGCCGCCGGTCTGACCGGGGAAGACGGCTCGCTCTACGCCGAGCCCTTCTACGGCGAGAGCTCGTTCCTCATGTACCGCGCGGACGTGTTCCAGGAGATGGGCCTGACGATGCCCGAGAACCCGACCTGGGACCAGGTCGCGGACCTCGCCGCGCAGATCGACAACAAGGTGCCGTCCGCGCCCGACATGAACGGCATCTGCCTGCGCGGCCAGACCGGCTGGGGCCAGGTCTTCGCCCCGCTGACCACGGTGGTCAACACCTTCGGCGGCACCTGGTTCGACGAGGACTTCAACGCCCAGGTCAACGCGCCGGAGTTCGTCGAGGCCACGCAGTTCTACGTCGACCTGGTCACCCAGTACGGCGAGCCGGACGCCGCGAACGCCGGCTTCACCGAGTGCCTCAACGCGGTCACGCAGGGCGGCGCGGCCATGTGGTACGACGCCACCTCCGCGGCCGGTTCGCTCGAGGCCGACGACTCGCCCGTGAAGGGGAAGATGGGCTACGTCGCGGCCCCGGTCAAGGAGACGGCCTCCTCGGGCTGGCTGTACAGCTGGGCGTTCGGGATCCAGGAGGCGTCCGACAACAAGGACGCCGCGTGGGAGTTCATCTCCTGGGCCTCCAGCCAGGAGTACGAGGAGCTCGTCGCCGAGGAGTTCGGCTGGGCCCGCGTGCCCGCCGGCAAGCGCGCCTCCACCTACGAGAACCCCCAGTACCAGGAGGCCGCCGCGGCCTTCTACGCGCCGACGCAGGCGGCCATCGAGGCCGCTGACCCGCTGAACCCAGGCGTGCAGCCGCGCCCGGCCCCCGGCATCCAGTTCGTGGCCATCCCGGAGTTCGCGGGCATGGCCCAGGAGGTCTCGGCGCAGGTCAGCGCCGCGATCGCCGGGCAGACCACGGTGCAGGAGGCGCTCGACCAGGGCCAGGTGCTGGCCCAGGACGCCGGGGACGCCAACAAGGAGTAGCCGCCGCGCGGCCCCAGGAGTAAGACAGGCACTCATCCGCCACGCTGAGGTGGCCGGGGTCCTGCCCCCCTCTCGCGGGAGGGGGGCAGGGACCCGGGGCACCCGGGAAGAAGGTGCTCCGCATGAGCTCGACCACCGCCCCGCCCGCTCCACCGGACGACCTCACGCCGGAGCAGCGCACGCCCTACCAGCCACCGCCGGGCGACGTCGCCCGCAGCCGCAAGGACGCCCGCCGGCGCCGCATCCCGCTGCTCCCGGCGCTCGTCTTCGTCATCGCCACGACGCAGCTGCCGTTCCTCGTGACGATCGTCGTCTCCTTCATGGACTGGCGGGCGCTGCGCCCGGACCAGAGGGGCTTCGCCGGCCTCGACAACTACGCCGAGGTCTTCACCAACCCGGCGCTGCGCAGCGCGGTGCTCACGACGATCCTGCTCACCGTCACGGTGGTGGGGGTGAGCCTGGTCCTGGGCACGCTGATCGCCCTGCTCCTGGACCGCACGTTCTTCGGGCGCGGAGCGGTGCGCACGATGATGATCGCGCCGTTCCTCATCGTCCCCGTCGCGGCGGCGCTGATCTGGAAGCACGCGCTGCTCAACCCGTCGTTCGGGCTGTTCAACGGCATCCTCACCTGGGTGTGGAGCCTGTTCGGCTCCTCGAACCCGCCGCAGATCGCCTGGCTGTCGCGGTTCCCGCTGCTCTCGATCGAGCTGTCGCTGATCTGGCAGTGGACGCCGTTCATGATGCTCATCCTGCTGGCGGGGCTGCAGTCCAAGCCCGGCGACGTGGTCGAGGCCGCCCGCATGGACGGCGCCAGCAGCATGCAGATCTTCCGCTTCATCACCTTCCCCCACCTGCGCCGCTACCTCGAGCTGGGCGGCCTGCTGGGCAGCATCTACATCGTCCAGAACTTCGACGCCGTCTTCACGATCACGGCGGGGGCGCTCGGCACGGCGAACCTCCCCTACACGATCTACGCGACGTTCTTCCAGCGCCAGGACTACGGCCTCGCCTCGGCCCAGGGCGTCGTCGTCGTCATCGGCACGATCATCATCGCCACGCTGGCCCTGCGCGTGGTGTCGTCCCTGTTCGACGAGGAGAACGCCTGATGAGCACGACCGAGTCCACGTCGAGCAACCCCGCCGTCGCCGCCACCTCGTTCAAGGGCCCGCGCCCGAAGCGGCGGGGGGTGGAGAAGAAGGACAGCCCCCTCTGGGGCATCCTCGCCTGGGCGGTCGGGCTGCTGTTCGTGGCGCCCGTGCTGTGGATGGTGCTGACGTCCTTCCACTCCGAGGTCAACGCCGCGACCAACCCGCCGTCCATCGCCGCGCCGCTGACCCTCGACGGCTACCGCACCTTCCTGGGCCTCGACGGCGGGCGCGACCCGTGGCCCCCGCTGATCAACTCCCTGACCGCGTCGGTGCTCTCCACCCTCCTCGTGCTGGTGCTCGCGATCCCGGCGGCCTACGCGCTGTCGATCAAGCCGATCAAGAAGTGGACCGACGTCCTCTTCTTCTTCCTGTCGACGAAGTTCCTGCCGATCGTCGCCGGCCTCCTGCCGCTGTTCCTCTTCGCCAAGAACACCGGCCTGCTCGACAACATCAACCTCCTGATCCTGCTGTACACCTCGATGAACCTGCCGATCGCGGTCTGGATGATGCGCTCGTTCCTCGCCGAGGTGCCGGTGGAGATGCTGGAGGCCGCTCAGCTGGACGGCGCCGGCCTGGTCACGATGCTGCGACGGGTGGTGGCGCCGGTGGCGCTGCCGGGCATCGCCGCCACGGCGCTGATCTGCTTCATCTTCAGCTGGAACGAGCTCCTGCTGGCCCGCACGCTCACCTCGACGGTGGCCGGCACGGCCCCGAGCTTCCTCACCGGCTTCGCCACGTCGCAGGGGCTGTTCCTCGCCCAGGTCTGCGCGGCGGCCTTCGCGGTCTCGCTGCCGGTGCTGGTCGCGGGCTTCGCGGCGCAGGACAAGCTCGTCCAGGGCCTGTCGCTGGGCGCGGTCAAGTGAGCGGCGCGCAGGCGCTGCCCGGCACCATGTCCGTCTCGGTCCTCCACGGGCCGCAGGACGTCCGCCTCGAGGAGCGCCCGGTGCCGGCGCCAGGGCCGGGAGAGGTGCTCGTCGAGGTCGCCGCGGTGGGGGTGTGCGGCTCCGACGTCCACTACTACCTCGAGGGCCGGATCGGCGACTTCGTCGTCGAGTCGCCGCTCGTCCTCGGCCACGAGGCCTCCGGGCGGGTCGTCGCGGTCGGCCCGGGCGTGCCCGCCGAGCGCGAGGGCCAGCGGGTGGCCATGGAGCCGGGCGTGCCCTGCGGGCACTGCGACCAGTGCCGGGCCGGGCGGTACAACCTCTGCCGGGACGTGCAGTTCTTCGCGACGCCCCCGGTGGACGGCGCCTTCGCCCGCTACGTCGTCCTGGCGGCGGACTTCGCCCACCCCGTGCCGGACTCCCTCTCCGACGACGAGGCGGCGCTGGTGGAGCCGCTCGCGGTCGGCGTCTGGGCGAACGCGAAGGCCGCGGTGGCCCCCGGCGACCGCGTGCTCGTCACCGGCGCCGGCCCGGTCGGGCTGCTCGCGATGCAGGTCGCCCTCGCCCGCGGTGCCACCTCGGTCACCGTCACCGACGTCTCGCCGCAGCGGCTGGCCGTCGCCACCGCGCTGGGGGCGACCCGGGTGGTCGACTCGCGGGAGACCCCCGACCTCGCGGCGGTGGTGGAGGCCGACGTCCTGCTCGAGTGCTCCGGCGCGCAGCGGGCGGTCTCCGGGGGCATCGCCGCCCTGGCCCCGGCGGGGCGCATCGTCCTGGTCGGCATGGCCGGGTCGGCCACGGCCGAGCTGCCGGTCCAGCTGATCCAGAACCGCGAGCTGACGCTCACGGGCACGTTCCGGTACGCGGGCGCCTACCCGGCGGCGATCGCCCTGGCCGCCTCGGGGCGCGTGGACCTCGCCTCGCTGGTCACCGGTCACTACGGCCTGGCGGACGCCGAGCAGGCCCTGACCGCCGCCCGGCGCGACCCCGCCACGATCAAGCCGATCGTGGTGCCGGGGCGCTGAGGAGGAGGGTCGCTCACCAGCGGGCTAGGGTTCGCTGGTGAGCGACCGCTCGGACCCGACCCTGCTGGTCGCCCTGGACGTCGACGGGACGATCGTCGGCCACGACCTCGTCCTCTCCGACCGCGTCCTCAAGGCCGTGCACGCCGTCGTCGAGGCCGGCCACCACGTGGTCGTGGCCACCGGCCGCTCGGCCGCCGGGGTCCTGCCGGTGCTCGCCGACCTCGGCCTGGACACCGGCTACCTCGTCGCCAGCAACGGCGCGGTCACCCTCGCCCTGGACCCGTCAGCGCCCGGGGGCGCCACCACGGTCGACCTCGTCACCTTCGACCCGGCGTCCGCCCTGGCCCTGCTGCGCGACGAGCTGCCCCAGGCCGCCTACGCCGTCGAGGAGCCCAGCGGGGCCGTGCTCGTGGCCGGGCCCTTCCCCGAGGGGGAGCTCACCGGCGACCTGCGCCAGGTGGAGTTCGACGAGCTCGCCGGCACCGCCGCCACCCGCGTCGTGGTGCGCAGCCCCGAGCACACCCCCCAGGAGTTCGTCGACCTCATCGAGCGGGTGGGCCTCAAGGGCGTCAACTACGCGGTCGGCTGGACGGCGTGGCTCGACCTGGCGCCCGAGGGCGTGAGCAAGGCCAGCGCGCTGGAGGGGGTGCGCCAGCGCCTGGGCGTGCCGGCCGAGCGCACGGTGGCGGTCGGTGACGGCCGCAACGACCTGGAGATGTTCGCCTGGGCCCACCGGGCGGTGGCGATGGGCCAGGCCGTCGCCGAGGTGCTCGCCGCGGCCGACGAGGTGACCGCTCCGGTGGAGGAGGACGGCCTCGCCGACGTGCTCGAGGGGCTGCTGCCCGACGGGCCGGTCGCCGGGGCGTGAGCGCGCCGGAGAGCAGCCCCCGGGTGCGCCTCGTGGCCACCGACCTCGACGGCACGCTGGTGCGCCGCGACGGCACCGTCTCGGCGCGCACGGTGGCGGCGCTGGCCGGCTGCCGCGCCGCGGGCGTGGACGTCGTCGCGGTCACCGGGCGGCCGCCGCGCTGGCTGGCCGACCTCGCCGAGGTCGTCGGCACGGCCACGGCCATCTGCGCCAACGGGGCGATCGTCTACGATCTGGCCTCGGCGCGGGTGGTGCGGGCGAGCGTGCTCGCACCGGACGCCGTCCTGGCCGCGGTGGAGGCGGTCCGCGCGGCGCTGCCGGGCACCACGGTGGCGCTGGAGACGCTGCTCGGCTTCCGGCACGAGCCGGACTACCGCCCCCGATTCGACGCCGGAGCAGAGCGGGTGCGCGCCCCGCTGGGCGAGCTGCTGGCCGACGACCCCGGCGTGGTCAAGCTGCTGCTGCGCCACGAGGGCAGCAGCCCGGACGCCGTGCTGGTCGCCGCCCGCGCGGCCCTGGCCGGGATCGCCGAGCCGACGCACTCCGGGTCGCGCGACGGGCTGGTGGAGGTCGCCGCGCTCGGGGTGAGCAAGGCGAGCACCCTCGCGGAGGTGGCCGCCGAGCGCGGTGTGGCGCCCGAGGAGGTGGCCGCCTTCGGCGACATGCCCAACGACGTGGCGATGCTGCGCTGGGCTGGGCAGTCCTACGCCGTGGCCGACGGCCACCCCGACGCGGTGGCCGCGGCCGCCGCCGTCGCGCCGCCGTGCGAGGAGGACGGCGTCGCGCAGGTGCTCGAGCGCCTGGTCCTCCGCCGCTGACCCGTCTTCAGCCGCTGACCAGCCGCTCCACCTGCTCCACCGCGCGGGTCGCCGCGGCGGCGTCGGAGGCGCGCAACCGGGCGTGCAGAGCGGCCTGCGCGGCCTGCGCGGCGAGGGTCGCGGCCCGCGAGAGCCGCGCGTGCAGGTCCCGCGCCGGCCCGGGGATGTCCAGCCCGGCGCTGGGGTGCTCGACCTGGGCGCGCTCGCAGGCGGCCCGGACGGCGTCCAGGCACGCGGCCAGCCGCGCCCCGAGCAGCTCGAGGTCGTCGCGCAGGTCGCCCTCGGGCACGCCCTCGATCACCTGGTGGTAGCGGTCGACGGCCCGGCGGAAGCGGTCGTGCGCGCGGCGCCAGACGCCGGTGCCGAGGACGCGGTCCTCGCGCGAGCGCCCGCCGAGGGCGTCCCGCAGCCCGAGCAGGCGTCCGGTCAGGCGCGAGCGCAGGAGGGCCTCAGAGGTACTGGCCCGGGGCCGGCCGGGGGTCGATGCCGCCGGGGCCGCCCGTCGCCCCCGGGCCGCCGGGGCCACCCACGCCGCCCATGCCGCCACCGGGCGGCAGGGCCCGGCGCATCTGCTCCAGCTGGGAGCGCGCGGCCATCTGCTGGGCGATCAGCGCGGTCTGGATGCCGTGGAAGAGCCCCTCGAGCCAGCCGACGAGCTGGGCCTGGGCGATGCGCAGCTCGGCGTCGCTGGGCGTGGTGCCCTCGGCGAAGGGCAGGCTCACGCGCCGCAGCTCGGCCACGAGGTCGGGGGACAGGCCCTCCTCGAGCTCGGCGAGGGAGCGCTCGTGGACGTGCGCGAGGCGAGCGCGGCCGGCCTCGTCCAGCGGGGCGGAGCGGACCTCCTCGAGCAGCTGCTTGACCATGCTGCCGATGCGCATGACCTTCGCCGGCTCCTCGATGCTCGAGGTGGGGCCGGCGGGCTCCTGCTGCTCGTCGCCGGTCGTGCCCCCCGGCGCGACGACGACGACGGGCTGCTCGGCCGGCTCGGGCGGCTGCTCGCTCACCGCTCCATCTTCGCTCAGCCGGTCACGAGGAGCACCTTGCCCACGTGCCCGCCCTCGGCGAGCAGGTGGTGGGCGCGCGCGGCCTCGGCGAGGGGCACCCGGGCGTGGACGACGGGGCGCACCCGGCCCTCGGCGACGAGCGGCCAGACGTGCTCCACGACGCTGGCGCAGATCGCGGCCTTGTCCGCCAGGGACCGCGCCCGCAGGGTCGAGCCCAGCACGGACAGGCGCTTGGCCAGCACCGCGCCCAGGTCCAGCTCGGCCCGGGTGCCGCCCTGGAGGCCGATGACCACCAGCCGGCCCCCGGGGGCGAGCACCTCGACGTTGCGGCCCAGGTACGGCCCGCCCACGACGTCCAGGACGACGTCGGCGCCCCGCCCGCCCGTGGCCGCGCGGACCTCCGCCACGAAGTCCTCGCTCGTGTGGTCGACCAGCACGCTGGCGCCGAGCTGCGCGCAGCGCTCCAGGGTGGCGCGCCGGCGGGCGGTCACGGCGACGGTGGCCCCCACGTGCCGGGCCAGCTGCACCGCCATCGTGCCGATCCCGCTGCCCCCGCCGTGCACGAGCAGCACCTCGCCCGGGCGCAGGCCGGCGCCGAGGAAGACCGTCGACCACACGGTGGCGGCCACCTCCGGCAGCGCGGCGGCGTCGACGAGGTCGACCCCCGCCGGCACCGGCATGAGCTGGCCCGCGGGGACCGCGACCAGCTCGGCGTAGCCCCCGCCGGCGAGCAGCGCGCAGGCGGCGTCCCCGACCTCCCAGCCGCTGACGCCCTCTCCGAGGGCGGCGACGGTGCCGGAGACCTCCAGGCCGAGCAGCTCGCTGGCTCCGGGGGGCGGGGGGTAGTGGCCCTGGCGCTGGAGCAGGTCGGCGCGGTTGAGGCCCGCGGCGGCCACCGCCAGCAGCACCTCCCCGGGGCCGGGCCTGGGGTCGGGGACCTCGGCGACCTCCAGCTGCTCCGGCCCGCCGGGGGACCGCACCACCACCGCTCTCACCCGGGCGACCCTAGGCGCCGCCCTCCGGCGTCCGGAAGGGCCGGTCCGGCCGCGGCCCGGCGGGCGGCCGCCAGCGCCTGCGGGGTGTCGACGTCCGTGGCGGCCCGGGCGCTGACCGGCACCTGCACGACGTCGCCGCCGCCGAGCAGCCACCCGGCCGACCGCCCCGCCAGCCCCTCCGGCGCCGAGG
>NZ_JBZYWI010000031.1:0-28253 GCF_058932755.1 Quadrisphaera sp. DVD1 | reverse complement strand
GCGACCCGGGGCCCTGGCGGGCGCTCAACGCCGCCCTGGCCGCGGCGCTCCCGCGCGACGCGGTGGTCGCCGGGGACAGCTCCCAGGTCACCTACTACGGCACCGTCCACCACTGGCCGGTCTCGCGGCCGTCGCAGCTGCTGTACCCGGTGGTCTACGCCACGCTCGGGTACGGCCTGCCCGCGGCGATCGGCGCCAAGGTCGCCCGTCCCGACGCCCCCGTGATCGCCCTCGTCGGCGACGGCGCGCTGATGTTCTCCGTCGCCGAGCTCATGACCGCGGTCGAGCAGCGGCTGGCGCTGCCCGTGGTCGTCGTCGACAACGGCGGCTACGCGGAGATCCGCGAGGGCATGGACGCGCGCGGCATCGAGCGCCTGGCCGTCGACCTGGCCACCCCGGACTTCGCCGCGCTCGGCCGGGCCTTCGGCGCGCACGGCGTCCGGGCGCAGGGCGTGGCCGAGGTCGTGGACGCCGTCCTGGCCGCTCTGGAGGCGGACCGCCCGACCGTCGTGGCCGTGGACTCGCGCCTGCTGTGACGCCTGTGTGACGGTCGTGTTTCGTAGCGTCCACGAGGGTGTGCAGAGCCGATGATGGCGCCTCCTGAGGTGCGCCGGACCGGCGCCGGAACGGCGAGGAGATGGCGATGAGCTGGTCGATGACGGGTACCCGGCGAGGGGCGCTGCCCCGGGCGGTGGTGCTGGCCGCGGTGGTGGCCCTCACCGCGAGCGCGTGCGGCGGCGGTGGTGGCGACGACGAGCCGGCCGGCGGCGCGTCCTCGAGCGCGTCCGAGGCGCCCGCGGTCGAGGCCGACCCGGCGCTGACCGCGATGCTGCCCCAGGAGGTGCAGGACGCCGGCACGCTCGCCATCGGCACCGAGGCGCTCTACCCGCCGTACGAGTACCTCGACGAGGACGGCCAGACGATCATCGGACTGGACCCCGACCTCCTCGACGCGATCACCGGCAAGCTCGGCGTCGAGTACACGCTCACCGACACCGCCTTCGACGGGCTCCTGCCCGCCCTCGCCAGCGACCGGTTCGACCTCGTGGCCGCGGCCGTGTCCGACACCGCCGCCCGCCAGGCCGAGTACGACTTCGTCGACTACTTCCTGGCCGGCCAGGCGATCGTCGTGGCCGCGGGCAACCCCGAGGGCATCACCGGCGTCGAGGACCTGTGCGGCAAGGCCGTGTCGGTGCTGACCTCCTCCGCCCAGGAGGCGCTGCTGACCCAGTTCAACGCCGACCAGTGCGCGTCCTCCCCGATCGAGGTCACCGCGCTGCCCAACGACCAGGACGCGCTGCTGCAGGTGCAGAGCGGCCGCGCGGTGGCGAGCTTCACGCAGGAGCCCGTCGGCCGCTACAACGCCGCGCAGATCGCCGGCGGGAGCGCCTTCGAGGTGGCCAACACCGAGACGCTGTTCCCCAACCCCCTCGGGTTCGTCTTCACCAAGGAGGACACCGCGCTCCGCGACGCCTTCCAGGCGGCGCTGCAGGCCCTCATCGACGACGGCACCTACGCCGAGGTCCTCGAGTCCCGCGACCTGGGCAGCGGAGCGGTGGACGAGGCGACGATCAACGCGGGCACCTCGTGAGCGCAGCGCCGGCAGCACCGCAGGGCGACGCCATCCCCTCGCGGGGGGTGCCGCTGACGGCGGTGCCGGTGCGCCACTGGGGGCAGTGGGTGGCGGCCGCCGTCCTGCTGGTGCTGCTGGCGCTGCTCGTGCGGGCGGTCGCGGCCAACGAGGTCATCCAGTGGGACGTCATCGGTGACCGGCTCTTCCAGCCCGTGATCCTGCGCGGCCTGGTCACGACGATCTGGCTCACCGTGGCGAGCATGGTGCTCGGCGTCGTCGGCGGGGTGCTCGTCGCGGTGGCGCGCCTGTCCGACAACCTCCTGCTGTCGTCGCTGAGCCGGGCCTACACGTGGGTCTTCCGCGGCACGCCGGTGCTCGTGCAGATCCTCCTGTGGTTCAACCTCGCGCTGTTCTTCCCGCGCCTGGGCATCGGCTCCCTCAGCGTCTCCACGAACGACCTCGTCACCCCGTTCGGGGCGGCGCTGCTGGCCCTCGCGCTCAACGAGGCGGCCTACATGGCCGAGATCGTCCGGGCCGGGATCCTCGCGGTCGACCCCGGCCAGCGGGAGGCGGCGGAGGCCCTGAGCATGACCCGCGGCCTGGTGATGCGCCGCATCGTGCTCCCCCAGGCGATGCGGGTGATCATCCCGCCCACGGGCAACGAGCTCGTGACCCTGCTCAAGACCACCTCGCTGGTCGCCGTGATCGGCGCCGGCGACCTGCTCACCCGCGCCCAGGCCGTCGGCGCCACCGACTTCACCCGCATGGAGATGCTCATCGTCGCGAGCCTCTGGTACCTCGTGCTGACCTCGATCGCCAGCTCCGGCCAGATGCTGCTGGAGCGGCGGTTCGGCCGCGGCACCGCCCCGACCACCCGTCGCTCGGCGCTGGCGCGGCTCGCCGCCGACCTGCGCCCCGGGCGCACCCGCCGGGCCGCCTCGTGAGCCGGCCGCCGATGGTCGAGGCGCTGGCCGTCCACAAGTCCTTCGGGCACGTCGACGTCCTCAAGGGCGTCGACCTCGTCGTCGCCCCCGGCGAGGTGACCTGCCTGCTCGGGCCCTCGGGCTCGGGGAAGTCCACGCTCCTGCGCTGCCTCAACCACCTCGAGCGCGTCGACGCCGGCACGGTGCGGATCGACGGCGAGCTCGTCGGCTACCGCCTCAAGGGCGAGAAGCTCTACGAGCTGCGCTCGCACGAGGTCGCCGCGCAGCGGCGGCGCGTGGGCATGGTCTTCCAGCGCTTCAACCTCTTCCCGCACCTCACGGCCGCCCAGAACGTCATGGAGGCGCCCGTGCAGGTGCTGCGCCGCCCGCGGGGGCAGGCGCGCGCCGACGCCCAGGAGCTGCTGGCCCGGGTCGGCCTGGCCGACCTCGCGGACCGCTACCCCTCCCAGCTCTCCGGCGGGCAGCAGCAGCGGGTGGCGATCGCCCGCGCCCTGGCGATGGACCCGGCGCTCATGCTCTTCGACGAGCCCACCTCCGCCCTCGACCCCGAGCTCGTCGGCGAGGTGCTCGACGTCATGCGCGGCCTGGCCGCCGACGGGATGACGATGATCGTGGTCACCCACGAGATCGGCTTCGCCCGCGAGGTCGGCGACTCGGTGGTGTTCATGGACGGCGGGGTCGTCGTCGAGCGCGGGACGCCGGCCCAGGTGCTGGGGGCGCCCCAGCACGAGCGGACCCGGGCGTTCCTGGCCAAGGTCCTCTGAGACCTGCCAGGCTGCCCCCGTGGTGCTCGAGATCGCGCAGTTCGACATCGTCCCCGGCGCCGAGGAGGCGTTCGCGCAGGCCTACCGCCGCGCGAGCCACCTCGTCGCCGCGACGCCGGGGTGCCGCTCGATGCGCATGACGCGCGGGGTCGAGCAGCCCTCGCGCTTCGTGCTGCTCACCGAGTGGGACTCCGTCGAGGCCCACGAGGCCTTCCGCACCAGCGACCGGTTCGGGCCGTGGCGCGCCGAGGTCGGTCCGCACTTCGCGCAGGCGCCGGTCGTCGCGCACGTCGTCGACCTGCCGGGCTGAGCCGGCTCACCGCGCGCCGAGCCCCCCGCCGTCCACCGGCAGCGTCACGCCGGTGATGAACGAGGCGTCGTCCCCGGCGAGGAAGCAGATGGCGGCGGCCACCTCCTCGGGGCGGGCGAAGCGGCCCAGCAGGTTGGACGTGCGGGCGGCCTCCATCGCCGCGCGCGCCGCCTCGGGGTCCGCCGCGCCGGCCAGGTGCATCTCCGTGACCGTCCCGCCGGGCGCGACGGCGTTGACCCGCACGCCCCGGTCGGCGAAGGAGGCGGCCAGGGACTTCGTCAGCGACACGACGCCGGCCTTGGTGATGTCGTAGACCCAGCGGTTGGGGCGGGGCCCGAACTGGCCCTCCGAGGAGACGTTGACGATCGCCCCGCGCCCGGCGGTCAGCGGCTCGACCAGCCCGTGCACGAGCGCCGCGGCGCCCTTGAGGTTGACCCCCACGAGCAGGTCCCAGCCGGCGAGCCCGCCCTCGAGGAAGGGGCTGTCCGGGCGGCCGTCGACGTGGAGGACCCCCGCGCTGGCGACGAGGACGTGGATCGCCGGGTGGCGCTCGGCGAGCTCCGCGGCGGCCGCGGCGACGTCGTCGAGGTCGAGCAGGTCGAGGACGCGGTGCTCCGCGCTGCCGCCGGCCGCGGTGACCCGGTCGACGCTCGCCCGCGCCCCGGCGCCGTCACGGTCGAGGACGACGACGTGGTGCCCCTGCGCGGCCAGGCGCAGCGCGCACGCCCGGCCGATCCCGGACGCCCCGCCCGTCACCACGGCCACCCGGCCGTGGGAACGGGCGGGGCTCGGCGCGCCGTCCCGCTGGTGCCCGGTCGTGTTCAGGCTGCGGCCTCCAGGGCCGCGCTGAGCTCGGCCATGAACGCGGCCGCGGCGTCCTCGACGCTCGTGCCGCCGAGGGCGATGCTGTCGTAGGCGCGGGTGAAGCCCAGCTCGAAGTTGGCCTGGTACCCGGGCGGGTAGACCACCGACGGCGGGTCGTTCGCGACGATGTCCTGGAACAGCTCCAGCTCGTGGCGCTTGAGCTCCGGCAGGTCGGGGCTCTCCAGCTGCGCCTGCAGGTGCCGGGTGTTGAGCGCACCGCCGTTGTTCGAGGCGAACAGGGCCGCGCCCTCGTCGTCGTTGGTCCAGAAGTCGATGAACGCGGCGGCGGTCGGCACGTTGTCGCAGTTCACCGGGATCGAGAAGCCGGACGTGAAGAGGACGTTGCCCGAGCCCTCCTCGCCGGAGGGCATGGCCACGGTGGTCAGCTGCTGCCCCGTCCCGGTGCCGTCGAGCGTCGCCTGCGCGGGGGTCAGGGCGTTGCCGGGCAGGCTGTCGAGCATGGCGCTGCCCTGGGCGACGTAGCGCTGCTCGCTCTGGACCGGCTGCTCCGCGTGCTGCTCGGCGGTGTTGGTGGCGCCCGCGGCGCGCAGGTCCTCCCAGAAGGTCCAGAAGTCCACGAGGGTCTGCTCGTCGAAGGCGACCTCGCTGCCGTCGAACAGCTCCTCGCCCTGGCCGCGGACCCACGCGATGAACCAGTTCGGGCGTCCGCCGCCGAGGTCGGCCGCCGCCACGCCGGGCGGCAGGCCGGCCTGCGCCTCCGTGAGGTACGCCCCGAGGTCGTCCCAGTCGTAGCCCTCCTCGGGCAGCCCGACCCCGGCCTGCTCGGCGAGCGTGGCGTTGATGGTGACCCCGTCGTAGGCGGCGCCGTAGGGGATCATGTAGAGCTTGCCGTCGAGGCCGCGCCCGGTGTCGAGGACGTCCTCGGGGATGTCGCTGACGTCGATCGCGCCGGACTCGATCATCGGGTCGAGGTCGAGCAGGACGCCCTTGGTGCTGTAGTCGTTGAGCTGGCGGCCCTGGGTCTGGGTGACGCAGGGCAGGTTGCCGCTGGAGGCCTGGACGTTCAGCCGCTCCCAGTAGGCCGCGAAGTCGGCGAACTCCGACTCCACGGTCACCCCCGGGTTGGCCTCGGCGAACAGCGCCGCCACCCCGTCGGTCAGCTCGACCCGGGTCCCGGCGCCCCAGTACGCCAGGCGGATGTCGCCGGCGACCTTCCCCGTGCCGTCGACGACGGGGGCGTCCTCCTCGGCGTCCCCGACCGACGTCCCTCCGCCGCACGCGGTCAGCGCGAGCCCGCAGGCCCCCACCGCCGCCACCAGGGCGGCCCGCCGCCGCCGCGACCCTGCGTGGTGCATGAACATCATCGTCCCCACCTCTGCACATCGGACCGCTCGCCGTCGAGCGGTGCTCTCCTCGGGCGTCCGGCGGCTGCGGGGCCGCCGGGTCGTGCGGGCGCCGGTCGAACCGGCGCCGGATCGGGTGCGGCTACTGCACCGTGTCGTCGAGGGGCCAGCCGAGGGTCTCGTAGTACTGGCGGCGGATCCTCTTGTCGTTCTCCAGCTCCTGGCGGCCGTACTTGGCGACCTCGACGGCCCGCTCGACCGGCACGACGATCACGCCGTCGGCGTCGCCGACGACGATGTCGCCCTGCCGCACGGCCACGTCGCCGAGCGCGACCGGCTGCTTGACGTCGGCGAACTCGATGCGGCCCTGGGTCATCGCCTGGGAGCGGTAGCGGGCGAAGATCGGGACGCCCTGCTGGATGCACTCGCGGCTGTCGCGCACGCCGCCGGAGGTCACGACGCCGGCCGCGCCCTGCACGTGCCAGCCGAGGGAGTTGTTCGACCCGACCTCGCCCACGTTGAGGTCGGCGCCCTCGATGACCACGACGTCACCGGGGCGCAGGTCCTGCTTCCAGCCCTTGGAGGTGTTGACCTCGGTGTACCAGTAGTCGTAGGCCCACTCGGTGTACTCCTCCGGCGTCATCACCGGAGCCGCCTTGTCGCTGGGCCGCGAGCGCACCGTGAAGGCCCGCCCCAGCAGGCTCATCTCGTCCGTGAGCGGGCGGATCTCCCGCGTGACCGAGCCGCGGTGCGGCAGCCCGACCCAGTCCATGCCGTCGCGCACGTCGGCCACCCGCAGCCCGCGGAAGAGCTCCAGGACGTCGTCCTCAGCCATGCTCACACCCTCGTGATCGCGACGGGTCTCCGTGCAGGCCACCGCAGTGGTACGACGAGCAGCGGCACCGCTGCGAGCGTTTCCGATCCGATCGGATCCGTCGTCCCTGACCCTGGCAGGGAGCCGCGCACGGCGTCAAGGGCCCGTCCGCGCGCCGCGCCGGCACCCCGCCCCGAGCGGCCGGAGGCCGCGGAGCATGCTGTCCGCGCTGAGCGGCCGTCCGCGCCGCCGGCGAGGAGACGACGATGGCCACACCCGTGGCTGCTGGTCCGAGCACCCCCGCGTCCGCGACCGGCACCCGGCTCCAGCGCCTGCGCGCCTGGCTCCTGGACGACGCCGCCGGGAGCGCGGCCCAGCACCCCGGGCCCCACCGCCGCCCGACCGACGAGGCCGGCCACCCGTGGTGGAAGGTCATGTGCCTGACCGGCGTCGACTACTTCTCCACCCTGGGCTACCAGCCGGGCATCGCCTTCCTCGCCGCCGGGGTGCTCTCGCCGCTCGCGACGCTGGTGCTCGTCGGGCTCACGCTCCTCGGAGCCCTGCCGGTGTACCGGCGGGTGGCCCAGGAGAGCCCGCACGGCGAGGGCTCGATCGCGATGCTCGAGCGGGTGCTGCCGTGGTGGGGCGGGAAGGTCTTCGTGCTGGTCCTGCTGGGCTTCGCGGCGACCGACTTCCTCATCACGATGACGCTGTCGGCGGCCGACGCCACGGCCCACCTGGTGGAGAACCCCTTCGTGCCCGAGGCGCTGGCCGGCCACGAGGTCGGCGTCACCCTCGTGCTGCTCGCCGCGCTGGGCGCCGTCTTCCTGCGCGGCTTCTCCGAGGCCATCGGCGTCGCCGTGGTGCTGGTGAGCGCCTTCCTCGCGCTGAACGCCGTGGTCGTCGTCGTCGGGGTCGTGCACCTGCTCACCGAGCCCGACCTGGTCGCGGACTGGTCGCGCGCGCTGACGCTGCAGTACGCCGACCCCTTCACCGCCATCGGCTTCGCCCTGCTGGCCTTCCCCAAGCTCGCCCTGGGCCTGTCGGGCTTCGAGACCGGGGTCGCCGTCATGCCGCAGGTGCGCGGAGAGCGCGGAGAGACCGAGGACCGCCCGACCGGCCGGATCGCGGGGACCCGCCGCCTGCTGACCACGGCCGCGCTGATCATGAGCGTGTTCCTCGTCGCGTGCAGCGTGGTGACCACGGTGCTCATCCCCGCCGAGGCCTTCGAGTCCGGGGGCAGCGCCAACGGGCGGGCGATGGCCTACCTCGCCCACCACTACCTCGGGGAGGTCGGCGGCAGCGCCTACGACGTCGCGAGCATCGCCATCCTGTGGTTCGCCGGGGCCTCGGCGATGGCGGGGCTGCTCAACCTCGTGCCCCGCTACCTGCCCCGCTACGGCATGGCCCCGCGCTGGTCGCGCGCGGTGCGCCCGCTCGTGCTGCTGCTCACCGCCGTCGCCTTCTTCGTCACCTGGGTCTTCGAGGCGGACGTCGACGCCCAGGCCGGGGCCTACGCGACCGGCGTCCTCGTGCTCATGACGTCGGCCGCCGTGGCCGTGACGCTCTCGGCGCACCGCCGCGGGCAGCGCCGGGCGCGCCTGGGCTTCGGGGTGATCGCAGCGGTCTTCGCCTACACCACGGTGGCCAACGTCGTGGAGCGCCCGGACGGCGTGAGGATCGCCGCCTGCTTCATCGCGGCGATCCTCGTGGTCTCCCTCCTCTCGCGCGCCCGGCGCGCCTTCGAGGTGCGCGCGAGCGCGGTGGGCTACGACGCCACCGCCCAGCAGTTCCTCGACGACGCCGCGGCCTCCGGGGTCCTGCACGTCATCGCCCACGAGCCCCCGGAGCCGGGCACCGCGCCGGGCGAGCAGGAGCGCGAGTACGAGGAGAAGCTGCGGCAGGTGCGCGAGGACGTGCACGTGCCGTCCGGCGACCCCGTGCTCTTCCTCGAGGTCACCGTCACCGACGCGTCGGAGTTCGAGACCGAGCTGGTCGTCCGCGGGCGCGAGCGCGGCGGGCACCGGGTGCTGGAGGTGACCAGCGCCGCGGTGGCCAACACCATCGCGGCGGTGCTGCTCGACCTGCGCGACCGCACCGGCCTGCTGCCCGGCGTCTACTTCAGCTGGACCGAGGGCGACCCCCTGCGCAACATGCTGCGCTTCCTCTTCGTGGGGGACGGCGAGGTGGCGCCGGTCACCCGCGAGGTGCTGCGCGAGGCCGAGCCGGACCCGGCGCGCCGCCCGCGCGTGCACGTCGGCTGAGGGGCGCACCCGGAGGATGGGCCCATGACGGTCGTCGACAACGCGGTCTACGTGGACGGGCGGCGCGTCGCCGACCCGCCGTCGCTGCAGGCCACGTACGAGCTGGTGCGCGAGCGCGGCGGGATGGCGTGGATCGGGCTCTACCGCCCCGACCACGCCGAGGTGCTCTCCGTGGCCGGCGAGTTCGGGATCCACCCGCTCGCGGTCGAGGACACGGTCAACGCCCACCAGCGTCCCAAGCTCGAGCGCTACGACGGCGTCCTGTTCACCGTCCTGCGGCCGGCCCGGTACGTCGACGCCGAGGAGCGCGTGGAGTTCGGCGAGGTCCACGTCGCCATCGGCGCCGACTTCGTCGTCACCGTCCGGCACGCCGAGTCCCCCGACCTCGCTCGGGTCCGCCGGCGCCTGGAGTCCACCCCCGACCTCCTGCGCCTGGGCCCGCAGGCGGTGCTCTACGCCGTCCTGGACCAGGTCGTGGACGAGTACGCCCCGGTGGTGGCGGGCCTGGAGAACGACATCGACGAGATCGAGGACCAGGTCTTCGGCGGCGACCCCGAGGTCTCCCGCCGCATCTACGAGCTGCTGCGGGAGGTGGTGGAGTTCCAGCGCGCGACCCACCCGCTGCTGGGGGTGCTCCAGGCCCTCGAGGCCGGGTCGGGCACCTACGGCGTCGGCGAGGAGCTGCAGCGGTACCTGCGCGACGTGCAGGACCACACCACCCGGGTCGTCGAGCGCGCCGACGCCTTCCGGGTGCTGCTCCAGAACATCCTCACCGTCAACGCGACGCTGGTCGGCCAGCGCCAGAACGAGGAGACCCAGCGCCTGACCGAGGCCAGCCTGCTCCAGAACGAGGAGGTCAAGCGCATCTCCTCCTGGGCCGCGATCCTCTTCGCCCCCACCCTCGTCGGCACCGTCTACGGCATGAACTTCACGCACATGCCCGAGCTGGACTGGCGGCTGGGCTACCCCTTCGCCCTGGCGCTGATGCTGCTCTGCGGCCTCGGCCTCCACGCCGCGTTCCGGCGCCGCGGCTGGCTCTGACACCCGGGCCCACCCACGGGCACCACGGATCCGATACGATCCGACTCCGCGCCGCAGGTGCCGCGGAGTCAGGGGACCGCTGTGGACAGGACCTTCCGGATCGGGCTGGTCGGCACCGGCTGGGTCGCGCACCAGCACGTCGCCGGCTACCGGGCCGTGCTCGGGGAGCGCGCGCAGGTCGTCGCGGCGTGCGACCCCCGCGCCGACGTGCTCGCCGAGTTCGCCGACCGCTACGGCGTCCCCGGCCGCTACACCGACGCGGCGCGGATGCTCGCCGAGGCCGACCTCGACGTCCTCGTCCTGCTCACCCCGCCGGAGGTGCGCGACGAGGTGCTCGACCCGGCCTTCGCCGCGGGCGTGCACGTGCTCGTGGAGAAGCCGTTCGGCCAGGACGCCGTCCGCGCGGCCGGGTACGTGGCAGCGGCCGAGCGGGCCGGCGTCCACCTCGCGGTGGGCCAGAACTTCCGCTGGTTCCCCGAGCACCAGTGGATGCACGAGCGCCTGGGCGACCCGCGCCTGGGCGCGCTGCGCTCGCTGGAGGCCCGCTGCTTCCAGGACCGCCCCCAGGCGCCGGGGGTGTGGCGCGCGGCCCAGCAGCGGCTGGAGATGGCCATCTTCAGCGTGCACCTCATCGACCGCCTGCAGTGGATGGCCGCCGCGGCGCCGGTGGCGGTCTCGGCCGTCACCCGCCGCGACGAGGCCGGCGACCTGCCCGGCGAGCAGTCCACGCACCTGCTCGTGCAGTTCGACGGCGGCGTGGTCGCCTCGATGACCTCCACCTGGATGGCCCGCGGGCTGCCCGAGAGCACGATGCGCGCCGACCTCTCCGGGGGCAGCGTCAGCGTCCACCGCGCGGGCCCGATGTCCGGGGACGCCAGCGGCGCGGTGCAGCTCCACGGCGCCGAGCCGGCGTGCGTGGCCTTCCCCGACCACGACGAGCCCGCGCACGGCCCCCGCACCTACGGGCACGGGCTGGCCGCGCTGCTGGACGCGGTCGAGGGCGGGTACGAGGCCCCGCACAGCGGGCGCGACAACCTCCGCACCATGGGGATCATGGACGCCGCCTACCTCTCGGCCTCCCGCGGCGGCGCCCTGGTGGACGTCGCCGAGGTCATGGCGGCCACGGGGGTCACGGGGGTCACGGGGGTCACGGGGTGAGCGAACCTCCGGTCGGCGTCGGGCTCGTCGGGCTCGGCAACAGCGGCTGGCACTACCACGCGGACGCCGTCCTCAGCCGGTCACCCGGCTTCGCGCTCGCGGCGGTCTGCTCCCGCAGCGAGGCGCGCGCCCGCGCCGCGGCGGCCCGGTTCGGCGGGACGCCGTCCACCGACTGGCGCCGCGTGCTCGAGGACCCCGCCGTCGAGCTCGTCGTCCTCGCGCTGCCCCACCACCTGCACCGCGAGGTCGCGGTGGCCGCGGCGCAGGCGGGCAAGCACGTGCTCGTGGAGAAGCCGATGGCCACGACGGCGGCCGACGCCGACGCGATGACCGCCGCCGCGGAGCGGGCCGGCGTGCTCCTGGCCGTCCACCAGCAGCGGCGGTGGGAGCCGGACTTCGTGGCCCTGCGCGCCCTGGTCGAGGACGGCGCCGTGGGCGAGCCGCGGATCGTGGAGGTGACCCGCAGCCACGCCGGGCGCTACCGGACGACGGGGCCGGACTCCCCCCACACCGGCGACGCCGTGCTGCCGTGGGCCCACGAGCGCGCGAGCGGCGGCGGGGTGTCCTGGGTGATCGGCCCGCACCCGGTGGACCACCTGCTCCAGCTCGCCGGCTCCCCCGCCACCCGCGTGGCCGGGCGGACGACGACCGCGCCCGGCGACGACGTGGAGGACCACCTGGGGATGGACGTGCGCTTCGCCTCGGGGGTGCTCGGGCGCGTCGACGTCCACCGCCGCCCCGGGATCGCGCTGCCGCGCTTCACCGTGTTCGGCACCCGCGGCACGCTCCTCGCCCGCAGCGGCACCGCCGTGGAGGTGCACCCCTTCGACGCCGAGCCGTGGGTCGTCGACGGGCTCGCACCCCCCGGTCGGCACGGCGAGGAGGTCTACGCCGGCCTGCACGCCGCGATCCGCCGCGGCGGCCCGCTGCCGGTCACCGCGGCGCAGGGCCGGGACGTCGTCGCGCTGATCGAGCTCGCGCTGGCCTCGGCGGCCCGCGGCGGTGAGCAGGTGGCCTGCGAGCCCGGCCCCCCGCATGCTGGGGGCGTGAGCGAGCGCACCCGAGCAGCGGCCGGACCGAGCAGCGGAGCGGCGTCGTGACCGCCCTGGAGGCCGTCCCGGCCATCCGCGAGGCCCTGGTGCGGCACGTGCACGCGGCCAGCGGCGCCGGCAGCGACGGGGAGCGGCGCCACCACGCCGACGTCGCCACCGGGCTGACCCTGGCCCTGCGGATCCTCACCGACGCGGCCGACACCACGCCCGCGCTCGGCATCGCCGACCGGGCGGGCCTGCCCGCCGGCGCCGAGGCGCAGGCCCGGGCCTGGCTCGGCGACGACGCCGACGCGCTGCTGGGCTCCGCGCAGGAGGTCGCCGTGGCCGAGGAGCCCGAGCGCGGCGTCCAGCCCGGCACGGAGGAGGGCCTGCCCCGGCCGGTCGAGGGCCGGGACGTCCACGACCTCTGAGGCTCAGCGCCCCAGGGCCTCCGCGCGCAGGCGCTGGAGCTCGGACTGCAGCTCGGTCTCGACCGCGTCGGGGTCGGGCAGGCCGGCCGGGTCGTCGTCGCGGTCGACGGAGTAGTAGGCGTTCGTCAGCGGCAGGACGTCGAGCGGCAGCCGTGCGAGCGCGGCCCGGGCGCGCCCGCGGCGGGCCAGGCCGCCGGTGGCGTGGCCGACGAGGGTGAAGCCGTGCACCTCGAGCAGCGTCACCACCTGCTCGCGGTCGTACTCCGCCCGCCGCACCCGGTCGCGGCCGGCGCGGTCGGCGAGCAGCTCGGCCTCCACGGACTCCGCGCGCTGCTCGGCCCGCCGGGCCTCGCGCTGCGCGCGCCGCAGCGCGACCACGGCGACGGCCGCCAGCGCGCCGGTGACCACCGCCCCCAGCCACTGCGGCACGCTGCCCCAGTCGAGGTCGGTCGTCCACTGCACGCGAGGACCCTAGGCGGTCGCCGCGCCCGCGCCTGGCTCCCCCGGCCCCGCGGCGTGGCGGGTCAGAAGGTCGTGCTCCCGCTCTGCGCCGCCATGAGCAGGACCACCAGCCAGGCGCCGAGGACGAGCCAGACGACGACGCCCGCGACGAGGCCGACGGCCCCGACGACGAGGCCCGCGACCGCGATCCCCCGGCCCTCCACCCGGCCGGCCCGCACGTCGCGCAGCGCGAGGGCGGCCAGCACGAGGGCGACCGCGGAGCCCAGCCCGGCCAGCCACACGACGCCGACGACGACCGCGGCCACGGCCCGGCGGGAGGTCGGCAGCCGCGCGGGCCGCAGCTCCTCCGCCGGGACGCCGGGGGCGCTGGGCAGGCGGGGGGCGAGCGGGCCGGGTCGGCTCACAGGGCTCGCCAGCAGATCAGCGCGGCCGTCCGGGCGTGGAGGGCGGCGCGGACCAGCGCGGTGGCCACCGACCCGGCGCGGGTCGGCCGCGTGCGCAGCTCGGCGGCCGCCGGCGCGGGCGAGGCCGCCTCGGCACCGGCGGGTGCCGCCTGCTCGGTGAGCACGGCCTGGGGCGCGGGGGCCGGCGCGGCAGCGGGCGCGGGGGCCGGGACCGGCGCGGGGACGGTCTGGGGGGCGGGCGCCGAGGCAGGGCTCGCGGCAGCTGCGGAGGGCTGCGCGGGCGCGGGCCTGGCGGCGGGCTCCGGCGCGGGTGCCGGTGCGGGTGCCGAGGCGGCCGGAGCGGGCGCCGGTGCGGGCGCCGGAGCGGGCGCCGGAGCCCCCGGGCCGCCGGCCACGTAGTCGGCGAAGATCACGGCCGACCACAGCTGGCCGTCGCCGTCGTAGGCGACGCCGATGCCGATCGCGTCGTAGCGGTCGGTGTGGATGGTCTCGGAGTGGGAGGGGCTGTCCAGCCACGCCTGGTAGAGCGCGTGCGTGCCGCGCCCGGAGTAGCCGACGTTCTCGGCGATCCGCGAGTAGCCCGCGGGCGTGACCACGTCGTAGCCGTACCGGGGGTCCCCGGTGCTGTGGCGCATGGTCTGGTCGCCGGCCATCGTCTCGGCCCAGCCCTGCGCCACGGCGGCCAGGGCGGCGTCCGGGCGCAGCGGGGTGAGCCCGTTCTCGGCGCGCGTGGCGGCGTGGTCGGCGGCGAGGACGGCCAGGGCGTCACCCCGGGCGTCGGCGCGGGCCGGGGCCGCGGGGCCGAGCACGACGGAGGTGAGCGCGAGGACGGTCAGGGTCACGACGGACGCCAGGGCGGCGCGGATCTGCACGTGCTCGAGTCTCGCAGCGAGGGCCGCGCGAGACGGGTGCTTCGCCCACATCCGTCCCCGACGCATCCGGCACGAGCCAGACCCGACACGAGCCAGACCCGACACGAGCCGCGCCGGCGGGGTAGGAGCCGCTCGTGAGACCTCCCCGTGCCGCTGGCCCTCTCCCCCGCGCCGTCGGTGCCGCCCTCGCCGCGGCCTTCGGCCGCCTCGCGCGCCTGCGCGGAGCCAAGCCCGTGCACCCGCGGGGGTCGGTGGTCAGGGCCACCCTGCGCCGCACCGGTGCGCCACGGCCCTGGGGCGCGCCGTGGCTCGACGAGCCGGGCGAGGACGCCGTCGTCGTGCGCCTGTCGCGCTCGATCGGCCTGCCCGCGCCGCTGCCCGACGTCCTGGGCCTCGCGCTGCGCACCACCGACGCCGACGGCGACCACGACCTGCTGCTCAGCACGACCGGCACCGGGCGCCTCACCCGGTTCCTGCTGGCGCCGCGGCGCAGCGCCTCCGGCGCGCGCTACGGCTCGGTGCTCCCCGCCCGCAGCCCGCGCGGGCTCGTGGTGCTGGCGGCGGTCCCGGTGGCGAGCACGGACGGGAGCACGGACGGGGAGGGCGCGCGCTTCCGGCTGCTGGCGGCCGCCCCGACCGGGCCCTGGGAGCCGTTCGGCGAGCTGCTGCTGCACGGTCCGCTGGACGGGCCGGACGCGGACGTCGCCTTCGACCCGGTGCTGAACCCGCTGCCCGGGCTGGCGGTGCCGGCGGCGCTGGCCGCGGTGCGCGGCCCGGCCTACGCCGCGGCGCGCCGCGAGCGCCAGGCGGTGATCGCCAGGCGGTGATCGCCAGGAGCCGAGCGCTAGGAGCCGAGCGCCGCGGAGAACGTGCGGACGGTGCCGGCGATGACGCGGGCACCGAGCATGCTCAGGTCCTCGCGGCGGCCGGGCACCTTGCCGGGCTCGGCCCACACGGTGCAGGCGGTGACCTCCGCGCCGCGCTCGTCGAGCAGCCGCACCCGGTAGGCGGTGAGGGCGCCGCGGCGGATCGCGTCGCGCAGGTGGATCTCGCGACGGCGGAGGTCGGCCTCGAGGATCGCCACGACGTCGCGCCCCCAGCCCTGGCGGGCGGCGTCGAGGCGGTCGTCCTCGACCCGGGCCTGCGCCGGGTCGGCCTCGGCGTCGGGCTGCAGGTCGATGCTCCAGCCGCGCTCGGCCAGGGCGGCGCCGACCGCCCTCAGGCAGCGCTCGCGCTCGGCGGAGGCGGTGGCGGTGGTCTGGTGGGCGTCCTCGACGAGGCTGCCTCGGGTGGCGTGCACGCGCAGTCCATCGGCACCGCGGCGTCGATCTTGACCGCAGCGGCCGCGGCAGCGGTCAGGCGGGGCCGACCTGCTCGGCCTCCAGCCACTCGCACACGAGGCTGCCGCCACCGGTGGTCCAGACCACCCGCGCCATCCAGCCGGCGCCCTCCCGGCGCCACTCCAGCACGAGGCCGGGCCAGTCCGCGCCGGTGGCGTGAACCCAGCAGTGCACCCGGCGCTGGGGCCGCTGCACCTGCTCGGCCGCGCGGGCCGCGGCGTTGGCCTCCACGAGCCACGCCGGGAGCCCGGTGCCCGCCCGGTTGCTGCCTCCCGCCACCGCCGCAGGATGCCACGCGGTCGAACACCTGTGCGATCCGGCGCGCGGTGCGGTGGTCGCCCACCACCCGGATGCTGCAGGATCTCCGGGTGATCACCGTCGCCGCAGACCGCCCGTGGCTGGCCCGCTACGCCCCCGGCGTGCCGGCGGACGTCCCCGAGCCCACGGCGTCCCTGCCCCGCCTGCTGCAGGAGGCGGCGCAGCGCTTCGCCGACCGCCCGGTCACCGACTTCTCCGGCGCCACCACCACCTACGCCCAGCTCCTGGCCACCGCCTCGCGGGCCGCTGAGGCGCTGCGCCGCGCCGGGGTGGGCGCCGGCGACCGCGTCGCCCTGGCGCTGCCCAACGCCCCCCAGCACCTGGTCGCCTTCTACGCCGTGCTGCGCCTGGGCGCGGTCGTCGTCGAGCTCAACCCGCTGCACACCGCCGAGGAGCTGCGCGCCCAGCTGTCGGACTCCGGCGCCCGCGTCGTCGTCACCTGGCCGGGGTCGGCCGCCACCGTGCACGAGGCGCTGGCCGCGGCCGCCGGGCCGGACGCCGTCCTGCTCGTCGCCGACCTCACCGCCGAGCTGCCCCTCGCCAAGCGGGTCGCGCTGCGCCTGCCGCTGGCGAAGGCCCGCGCGCAGCGCGCGCAGCTCGTCGCCCCGCTGCCGCCCGGGGCGCTGAGCTGGGAGCGCGCCGTCGCCGCAGCGGGCCCGCTCGACCCCGCCCACCCCGAGCCGGCGGTCACCGACGTCGCGGCGCTGCTCTACACCGGCGGCACCACGGGCGCGCCCAAGGCCGCCGTCCTGACCCACCGCAACCTCGCCGCCAACGCCGCGCAGGGGCGGGCGTGGGTGCCGGAGCTGCGCGAGGGCGAGGAGGTCGTCCTCGCGGTGCTGCCGCTCTTCCACGCCTACGGGCTGACGCTGTGCCTGACCTTCGCGGTGAGCACCGGCGCCTGCCTGCTGCTGCTGCCCCGCTTCGACGTGGACGCCGTCCTCGCCGCCTGGCGCCGCCGGCCCGCGACGTTCGTCCCGGGCGTGCCGCCGATCTACCAGCGCCTGGCGCAGGCCGCGGCCGAGCGCGGGGCCGACCTGTCCTCGGCGCGGTTCGCCCTCTCCGGCGCGATGGCGCTGCCGCCGGCCACCGTGGACCTCTGGGAGCGGGTGACCGGCGGGCTGCTCGTCGAGGGCTACGGGATGACCGAGGCCTCCCCCGTGGCGCTGGGCAACCCGATCTCCCCCGCCCGCCGCCCCGGCTCGATCGGCGTCCCGTTCCCCTCCACCCGGATGCGGGTGGTCGACCCCGAGGACCCGAGCACCGACGTCGCGCCCGGCCGGCGCGGCGAGCTGCTCGTGCAGGGCCCGCAGGTCTTCGCCGGCTACTGGAACCGGCCGGAGGAGACCGCCGCCGCCCTGCTGCCCGGCGGCTGGCTGCGCACCGGCGACATCGTCGAGCAGGACGGCGACGGGTACGTGCGCGTGGTCGACCGGATCAAGGAGCTCGTCATCGTCGGCGGCTTCAACGTCCACCCCTCCGAGGTCGAGGACGTGCTGCGCGCCCACCCCGACGTCGACGACGCCGCCGTGGTGGGCCTGCCCGACCACACCACCGGCGAGCGCGTGGCCGCCGCGGTCGTCGCCCGCGCCGGGGCGCTGGTCGAGGCCGAGGCGCTGCGCGCGTGGGCCCGCGAGCGCCTGGCGGGCTACAAGGTGCCCTCGGTGGTGGACCTCGTGCACGAGCTGCCGCGCAGCCAGCTGGGCAAGGTGCTGCGGCGGGTCGTGCGCGAGCGCATGGCGCGTCAGGGGCGGTAGCGCTCCACGAGGGCGTCGAAGAGGGCGTCGAGGCGCTCGTCGACCACGGCGCTGTCGGGGTGCGCGTCGTACCAGTCGACGACCTCCCGGGCGCCCACGGCGAAGGGCACGGTCGCCGTCCAGCCCGGCACGACCGACTTGATCTTGGAGTTGTCGAAGACGCTGGAGTTCGTCTTGTCGCCCAGCAGGCCGGCGCCGAGCTCGGGGTCCGCGGCGGCGATCGCGTCGGAGGGCACGTGGACGACGTCCAGCTCGGCGCCCGCCGCCGACGCGACGTCGGCGTAGACCTGGTCCCACGTCGGCGCCTCGTCCGAGGTGATGTGGAAGGCGTCGCCCACCGCGCGCGGGTTCGCCAGCAGGCCGGTGAAGGCGCGCGCGAAGTCGGTGTGGTGGGTCAGCGTCCACAGCGAGGAGCCGTCGCCGTGGACGACGACCGGGCGGCCCGCCCGCATCCGCGCCACGTCGGTCCAGCCGCCCGTGGTCGGCAGCGCGGTGCGGTCGTAGGTGTGCGAGGGCCGCACGACGGTCGCCGGGAAGGCGTCCTCGCGGTAGGCGCGCACGAGGAGGTCCTCGCAGGCGATCTTGTCGCGCGAGTACTGCCAGTGCGGGTTGCGCAGCGGCGTGGACTCGAGGATCGGCAGCCGCGCGGCCGGCGTCTGGTAGGCCGAGGCCGAGCTGATGAAGACGTACTGGCCGGTGCGGCCGGTGAACAGGTCGACGTCGGCCTGCACGTGCTCGGGGGTGAAGGCGACGAAGTCGACGACGACGTCGAACTCGCGCCCGCCGAGCGCCTCGCGCACGGCCGCGGGGTCGCGCACGTCGGCGGTGAGCACCTCGGCGCCCTCGGGCACCGGGCGCAGGGACGTCGTCCCGCGGTTGAGCAGGGTCAGCTCCATCCCCGCCGCCAGGGCGGCGGGCGCGCAGGCCGAGCTGATGATGCCGGTGCCGCCGATGAACAGGACCCGAGGACTCGTCATGGCGGCAGCGTGCACGACGGCCCGGCAGGGGGCATCCTCACCAGCAGGCACCGCGGCCCGCGGCGCCGCCCTGCGCCGGTGGAGGTCCGACAGTGGCATCGACGACGGTTGACCAGCCCGGCCCGGCGCCCTCGGGCGGCTCGGGCCCGGCGAGCTCCGGCTCGCGGCTGCGCTCCGTGGTGGTCTGGACGCTCGTGGCGCTGGTGGGCGCCACCTGCTGGACCGTCCTGGCCCTGGCGCGCGGGGAGGAGGTCTCCGCGCTGTGGATCCTCTTCGCGGCGCTGGCCTCCTACGCCATCGCCTACCGGTTCTACGCGCGCTTCATCACCACCCGCGTGCTGGGGGCCGACGACACCCGCGCCACCCCGGCCGAGCGGCTGGAGGACGGGACCGACTTCGAGGTGACCGACCGGCGGGTGCTCTTCGGCCACCACTTCGCCGCGATCGCCGGGGCCGGCCCGCTCGTGGGGCCGGTGCTGGCCGCGCAGATGGGCTACCTGCCCGGCACGATCTGGATCGTCGTCGGCGTCATCTTCGCCGGCGCCGTGCAGGACCTCGTGGTGCTGTTCTTCTCGATGCGCCGCGACGGCAAGAGCCTGGGCCAGATGGTGCGCGAGGAGATCGGCCTGGTGGGCGGCGTGGCGGCGCTCATCGCCGTGTTCGCCATCATGATCATCATCCTGGCGGTGCTGGCGCTGATCGTCGTCAACGCCCTCGCCGAGTCGCCGTGGGGCGTGTTCTCCATCGCGCTGACCATCCCGATCGCCCTGTTCATGGGGCTGTACCTGCGGGTGATCCGGCCCGGGCGGGTGCTCGAGGCCACCGGCATCGGCGTCGTCCTGCTGCTGCTGGCCATCATCGGCGGCGGCTACGTCGAGCAGCTGGGCCTGGCCGACTCCCTGACGCTCTCCCGCGAGACCCTCGTGCTCGCCCTCGTCGTCTACGGCTTCATCGCCTCCGTGCTGCCGGTGTGGCTGCTGCTGACGCCGCGCGACTACCTCTCGACCTTCATGAAGATCGGCGTCATCGTGCTGCTCGCGGTCGGGCTGCTGCTGGCCCGGCCCGTCCTCGCCAACGACGCCGTGACGAGCTTCGCGCGGGAGGGGAACGGGCCGGTCTTCGCCGGGTCGCTGTTCCCCTTCGTCTTCATCACCATCGCCTGCGGCGCGCTGTCGGGCTTCCACGCGCTCATCGCCTCGGGCACGACGCCGAAGATGGTGGCCAAGGAGAGCCAGGTCCGCCTCATCGGCTACGGCGGCATGCTCATGGAGTCCTTCGTCGCCATCAGCGCGCTCATCGCCGCCTCCGTGATCGACCAGGGCCTCTACTTCGCGATGAACTCCCCCGCTGGCGCCACCGGCGGCAGCCCCGAGACCGCGGCGCAGTTCGTCGCCGGGCTCGGCTTCTCCACCCCGGCCGCCGACATCGCCGGCGCCGCGACGGCCGTCGACGAGCCGAGCCTCGTCTCGCGCACCGGCGGGGCCCCGACCCTGGCGCTGGGCATGTCCCAGATCTTCGCCAGCGCCTTCGGCGGCGGCCTCCAGGCCTTCTGGTACCACTTCGCGATCATGTTCGAGGCGCTGTTCATCCTCACCGCCGTGGACGCCGGCACGCGGGTCGGGCGCTTCATGCTCCAGGACACGGTCGGCAACGTCTGGAAGCGGTTCGGCGACCTGTCCTGGCGCCCGGGCACCTACCTGGCCAGCGCCGTCGTGGTCGGGCTGTGGGGCTACTTCCTCTACGTGGGGGTGACCGACCCGCTCGGCGGCATCAACCAGCTCTTCCCGCTCTTCGGCATCGCCAACCAGCTGCTCGCCGCGATCGCCCTGACGCTGGCGACCACGCTGCTCGTCAAGCACGGGAAGGCGCGGTGGGCGTGGGTGCCCGGCGTCCCGCTCGTCTGGGACCTCGTCGTGACCCTCACCGCCAGCTGGCAGAAGGTCTTCTCCGACAACCCCGCCCTGGGCTACTTCGCGCAGCGCTCCCGCTACGCCGAGGCGCGCGACGCCGGTGAGGTGCTGGCGCCGGCCACCGACGCCGACCAGATGGGCCAGGTCATCACCAACTCGACCGTGAACGGGATCCTGCAGAGCGCCTTCGCGCTGCTGGTCGTCGTCGTCGTGGCCAACGCCGCGGTCGTCATCGTGCGGGCGCTGCGGGCCGGGTCGCTGCCGACGACCGAGGTGCCGCACACCCGCTCGTCCCTGGTCGCCCCGGCGGGGATCTTCCCCACGCCGGAGGAGAAGCGGGCGCTGGCCGAGCACGAGCGGCTCGTCGGCGCCGGGCGCGCCCCGGCCGCCGGCGGCGCGTGGAGCGGGGAGGACGGCCGGTGAGCGCCGGCCGGCCGGGGCAGCTGGCCCGGGCCTGGCGCGGGGTGGTCTGGTACCTGCGCGAGGTCAGCGGCGAGGGCCGCTGGGACGCCTACCTGCGCGAGTGCGCCACCCACGGGCACGCGCCGGTCAGCCGGCGCGAGTTCGAGCGGCGGCGCGCCGACGCGGCGGCCGCCTCGCCCGTGCAGCGCTGCTGCTGATCCCGGCCTCCGCCGGGGTGGCCGAGCGCGACGCCGCCGCACGCAGGCCCCGCGCACCTGCAGCAGATGCCGCTCCAGGGCCGACCGAGGCGACACCTGCTGCAGGCGCGGCCACGGGGGTGCGGCCATGCCTCTGCAGGCACCGCACCCGGGGACGACCCGCTCACCCCTCACCGCCAGGGTGGCCGAACGCCACGCACCCTAGAGCCCGTCGACCGTCGCCAGGAGCAGCGGCGCCTCCTGGCCCGGCCAGGTGCCGGTGAGCACCGGTCCCGCGGCGGCGCCCGTGCCGGCGGCGGGCCTCCGCAGGAGGGTGAGGGCCAGGCCCGCGCCGATCCGCGTGGTGCTCCCCTCGTGGGTGACGACGGGCGCCACCAGGCCAGGGACGGCGGACGCCGGCGCGGACCCGCTCCCCCGGACGTGCGTGGTGAGCTCCTCCTGCACCAGCCCCGCCTCGGTGGCGGCGAAGAGGTCCGCCTCCCGCCCGCCGGTGAGGATCGCCGTCACCACGGCGGTCAGGTAGACGGGATCGTGGCAGCCGTCGTAGACCCAGCGGTCCCCCAGCGTGGTGTGGGTCATCGTGGTGACCAGCGCGTGCTCGGCGGACGCGAGCGGCCGGCCGCGGTAGGTCAGCGGCACCTGGAGCACCTGGCCGTCGGCGGCGCTGAGCAGGTGCGTCTCGATGCCGACCTCGCCGTCAGGGTCGTCGAAGCGGTAGGAGCCGAGCCTGGTGAGCGCGGAGGTGTCCGCGCCACGGGCCCACGACTGGTGCGGGACCCAGGCCTGGAGCAGCTCGAGCTTGCCGGGGACGATCGTCGCCGGGTGGTGGACGGCCATCCGGGGAGTCTGGCACCGCCGGATCAGGCGTCGGGGCCCCGGCTCGGCGCCGGCGTCCGCTCGCGGTCGGTGCGCCGCCCGGCCGCGCGCCGTCGGGCGACCTCGACCAGCGCGGTGGCGAGGAGCACCACGGCCACCGCGATCCCCCAGCGGACCAGCACGGGCGGGTCGACGGTGACGTCGAGGGCGAGGTTGACCGCGAGGGCGAGGACCAGGACCGCGAGTGCGCGGATCGTGCGCTCGCCCCCGCTCATGAGGCGACCGTACTGGCCCGCGCCCGTCGATCACAGGGGCACGACGCGGTCACGGCCCGGGGAGCGCCGTCGGACTGCGGCGGTGCGCGCGCTCGCGCTCGCGGGGGTCAGGCGGTGGTGCTGATCCGCGACCAGTCCGTGCCCGAGCGCCCGGCGGCGGCAGCGGCCTTCGCCGCCTCGCGCTGGGCGGAGCGGGCGCGCCAGCGGGCGACGCCCTGCTCGGTGCTCGGACGCGCGGGCGCGGCCGGCCGGGTCGCCGCGCCGGTCGTCGTCACCGGGTGGGAGGGCACCTCGCGCACCGTGCCGGGCACCAGGCGGGTCCAGCCGGTGCCGGTCCACACGTGGGTCACCTGCGCGGTCCAGCCGTTGCGCGTCATCGTCAGGCGCTCGCACTCGGGCACGGCGGAGTCCAGGTAGAGGTCACCGGGGAGCGGGCCGTCGGCACGACGAGGAGCGGGGATCACGCTCCCACGCTACCCACCGCCACCGGGCTGCGGGCGAAGGACACGCCTCGCGGCGCGACGCGACCTCAGGCCCCGCGCAGCTGCTGGCGCCGCGCGGCGAGCGCGAACAGCGCGGCGTACGCCTCGGCGACGGCCTCGGCGTCACCGGAGGCCTCCAGCCGCTGGGCGCGCCCGCGCAGCTCGGCCTCCTGGCGCAGCAGGTCGCGGTCGAGCACGCGGCGCAGCAGGTCTGCGGCCAGGCGCGCGGCGCCCTCTCCGCTGCTCTCCGGCAGCGGGGCCACGGCCAGCTCGCCGACCACCCCGGCCACCGACTCCCCCGCGGCCTCGCGCACCCGCTCCACCCAGGCCGGGCCGGCCGCGGCGACCCCACCCAGGGAGCGGACGGCGTCGTGCACAGCCCGGTGCGCGGGCACGGCGAAGGCGTCCGGGCCGAGCGCGTCGAAGTCGGCGGCGGGCACGGAGGACGGCGACTGCAGCACCACCTGGAGCAGCTGGCGCTCGGAGGCGAAGACCGGGTCGCGGTCCGGCGGCGCGGCCGGGCGCCGGGTCAGCGGAGCCGCCGGGCGCCCGTTCGTGCCGCCGCCCGAGGAGCTGACCGCGCGGGAGACCGCCTCGACCTCCATGCCCAGCCAGCCGGCGAGGCGGCGGGCGTACTCCGGGCGCAGCGAGCGGTCCTTGATGCCGGCGACCACCGGCGCGGCGGCGCGCAGCGCCTGCACCCGGCCCTCGGCGGTGTCGAGGTCGTAGCCGGACAGGGTGGAGCGGATCGCGAACTCGAACAGCGGACGCCGGCTGGCCACGAGCTCGCGCACCGCCTCGTCTCCCTTGGTGCTGCGCAGGTCGCACGGGTCCAGACCGCCGGGCTCGACGGCCACGAAGGTCTGCGCGACGAAGCGCTGGTCCTCCTCGAAGGCGCGCAGGGCCGCCTTCTGGCCGGCCTCGTCGCCGTCGAAGGTGAACACGACCTCGCCGGAGCGCGCGTCGTCGTCGGCCATGATCCGGCGGACGATCGCGATGTGCTCGCTGCCGAAGGCGGTGCCGCAGGTGGCCACGGCCGTGGTCACCCCGGCGAGGTGGCAGGCCATGACGTCGGTGTAGCCCTCGACGACGACGACCTGCTTGCTGCGGGCGACGTCCCGCTTGGCCAGGTCGAGCCCGTAGAGCACCGAGGACTTGCGGTACAGCGGGCTGTCGGGGGTGTTGAGGTACTTGGGGCCGTTGTCGTCCTCGAGCAGCTTGCGCGCCCCGAACCCGATCGTGGCGCCGGTGGTGTCGCGGATCGGCCACACCAGGCGGCCGCGGAAGCGGTCGAAGGGGCCGCGCGAGGCGTTCTGGCCCCGGCTGGCCAGGCCGCCGGTGACGAGCTCGTCGTCGGTGAAGCCGCGGCCGCGCAGGTGCTTCGTCAGCGCGTCCCAGCCGGCCGGCGCGAACCCGACGCCGAAGGTCGCTGCCGCCGCGCGGTCGAAGCCGCGCTCGACGAGGAAGCGGCGGCCGACCTCCGCACCGGGGCTGAAGAGCTGCTCGGCGTAGAACTCGGCGGCGACGCGGTGGGCGTCGAGCAGCCGCTGGCGGCGGCCGACGTCCTGCTGCGGGCGGGGGGCACCGCCCTCCTCGTAGCGCAGCTGGTGGCCGATCCGGCCGGCCAGGCGCTCGACGGCCTCGACGAAGGTGACGCCGTCGACCTTCTCCAGGAACGCGAAGACGTCGCCGTCCTCGCCGCAGCCGAAGCAGTGGTAGCGCCCGACGCCGGGGCGCACGTGGAAGGAGGGCGAGCGCTCGTCGTGGAAGGGGCACAGGCCCTTCATCGAGCCCACGCCCGCGGTCTTCAGGGTGACGTGCTCGCCGACGACCTCTTCGATCCGGGTGCGCTCACGGACGAGGTCGACGTCCTCCCGCCGGATCCTGCCCGCCACCCTGGGAGTCTAGGCGCGACCCGCGCTGCAGGAGGCCACCGTCCCTGCCGATGGGGACGAGCAGGGCCGACGCCGTCGGCCGGGGAGGAGGGGACCGCGTGCGCGACCTGCTCACCTGGCTGCCGCCGTGGCCCCTGCTCGTCGCGGTCGTGCTGGTGGTCGTCGACCTCGCGATCCGCGTCACCGCGGTCGCGGTGGTCCCCACGAACCGGCGCCCGTCGTCGGCGATGGCGTGGCTGCTGGCGATCTTCTTCGTGCCCTACGCCGGCGTCGCGGCGTTCCTGCTCATCGGCAGCCCCAAGCTGCCCCGCGCGCGGCGGGCCAAGCAGCGCACGATCAACCGGCTGATCATGGCCCGCACCCAGGGCATGGACCTCGTGCGCCTGGAGGACCCGTGGCCGCCGTGGCTCGGCTCGGTCGTGGCGCTGAACCGCCGCCTCGGGGCGATGCCGCTGGTCACCGGCAACGGGGCGACGATGCTCACCGACTACCACGAGTCCCTCGCGGCGATGACCGCCGAGGTGGACGCCGCGACCTCGCAGGTGCACGCGGAGTTCTACATCCTCATGCTCGACGAGAGCACCGCGCCGCTCTTCGACGCCCTGGAGCGCGCGGTGGCGCGCGGGGTGACCGTGCGGGTGCTGCTGGACCACGTGGCCTCGCTGCGCACGCCGGGGTACCGGGCGACGACGCGGCGGCTCACGGCGATGGGCGCGCAGTGGCGGCCGATGCTGCCGGTCCAGCCGCTGCGCGGCCACTACCAGCGCCCGGACCTGCGCAACCACCGCAAGCTGCTGGTCGTGGACGGCGCGGTCGCCTTCACCGGCTCCCAGAACGTCATCGAGCGCGGCTACCACAAGCGCCGCCACCGCCGGCGGAGCCTGCAGTGGCAGGACCTCGTCGTGCGCTTCGAGGGGCCCGTGGTGGCCGAGCTCGGCGCCGTGTTCGCCACCGACTGGTACAGCGAGACCGACGAGCTCCTGGGCGAGCGCCGCGAGGAGCTGCCCGCGCCGGCCCGGCCCGGGGCGCTGGACTGCCAGGTGGTGCCCAGCGGCCCCGGCTTCGCCGGGGAGAACAACCTCAAGCTCTTCAACGCGCTCATCTACTACGCCCAGGAGCGGATCGGGATCACGAGCCCGTACGTGGTGCCCGACGAGTCGATGCTCGTGGCGCTGACGACCGCCGCCGAGCGGGGCCTGGCCGTCGACCTCTTCGTCTCCGAGCGCGGCGACCAGTGGCTGACGCACCACTCCCAGGACTCGTACTACGAGGCGCTGCTGCGGGCCGGCGTGCGGATCTGGCTCTACCCCGAGCCGTACGTGCTGCACGCCAAGCACGTGACGATCGACGACGACGTCGCCGTGGTGGGCTCGAGCAACATGGACATGCGCTCCTTCAGCCTCAACCTCGAGGTCTCGGTGATGGTGCGCGGGCAGGCCTTCGTGCGCGAGCTGCGCGCGGTCGAGGACGGCTACCGGGCGCGCAGCCGGGAGCTCACGCTGGCCGAGTGGCAGGCCCGCCCCTGGCGGCACAAGGTGCTCGACAACCTCGCCCGCCTCACCTCCGCCCTGCAGTAGCGGCGCTGCTGCAGGGCGGAGGCGGGCTGGGCCGGGCGGTGGTGGGCCCGGCTCAGGCCTTCGTGCTGAACGCGGCGTCGAAGGCCGCCGCCGGGGGCCGGATCTGCTCGGCCAGGCGCCGCACGAACGCCAGCGCGTCGGGCGCGCCCACGAGGCGGTCCATGCCGGCGTCCTCCCACTCCACGCTCGTGGGGCCGGTGTAGCCGATGGCGTTGAGCATCCGGAAGATCGGCTCCCACGGCACGTCGCCGTGGCCGGTGGAGACGAAGTCCCAGCCGCGGTGCGGGTCGGCCCACGCCAGGTGCGAGCCGAGCCGGCCGTTGCGCCCGTCCAGCTGCTTGACCGACTCCTTGCAGTGCACGTGGTAGATCCGCTCGCGGAAGTCGTCGAGGAAGCGCACCGGGTCGAGGTCCTGCCACACGAAGTGGCTGGGGTCGAAGTTGAGGCCGAACGCCTCGCGGTGCCCGACGGCCTCGAGGGCCCGCTTGGCGGTCCAGTAGTCGTAGGCGATCTCGCTGGGGTGCACCTCGAGGGCGAAGCGCACGCCCACCTCGTCGAAGACGTCGAGGATGGGGTTCCAGCGGTCGGCGAAGTCCTGGTACCCGCGCTCGACCATCTCCGGCGGCACCGGCGGGAACATGGCCACGGTGTGCCAGATCGAGGAGCCGGTGAAGCCGGTGACGGTCTTGACGCCGAGCGCGGCGGCGGTGCGGGCGGCGTCCTTGACGTACTCGGCCGCGCGCTGGCGCACGCCCTCGGGATCGCCGTCGCCCCAGACCTCCTCGGACACGATCGCCCGGTGGCGCTCGTCGATCGGGTGGTCGCAGACCGCCTGACCGGTCAGGTGCGCCGAGATCGTCCAGACGCCGAGGCCGTACCGCTCGAGGACGGCCTTCTTCTCGGCGATGTAGTCGGGGTCGCGCGCCCCGCGGGCGGCGTCCAGGTGGTCGCCCCAGGTGGCGATCTCGAGGCCGTCGAAGCCCCACTCCGAGGCCAGGCGGCACACCTCCTCGAAGGGCAGGTCGGCCCACTGGCCGGTGAACAGCGTGATCGGTCGAGCCATGGTGCGGGTGTTCCTCTCAGGCGGGGACGGGGGTCCAGGTGCTGGAGTGCTGGGCGCTGTCGATCACAGCGGCCATGACGCGCTGGACCTGCAGGCCGTCGGCGAAGGAGGGCGTGGGGTCCTCCCCCTTCCCGATGGCGGTGACCAGGTCGACCACCTGGTGGGCGAAGCCGTGCTCGTAGCCCAGGCCGTGGCCGGCCGGCCACCACGCGCCGACGTAGGGGTGCTCGGGCTCGGTGACGTAGATCCGGCGGAAGCCGGCGGTCGCGGCGTCCTCGGAGGCGTCGTAGAGGTGCAGGACGTTCATGTCCTCGAAGTCGAACGCCAGGCTGCCGGCCGAGCCGTTGAGCTCGATCCGGATGGCGTTCTTGCGCCCGCTGGCGAACCGCGTCGCCTCGAAGCTCGCGAGCGCCCCGCCGGACATGCGGGCGGTGAAGATCGCGGCGTCGTCGACCGTGACCGGGCCCGTCTCGCTGCCCCCCACGCCCGACAGCGCGCCGCCCGCGGTGGGCAGCGGCCGCTCCTTGACGAACGTCTCCATCACCGCGCTGACCCCGGTGATCGACTCACCGGTGATGTGCTGGGCCAGGTCGATGATGTGCGCGCCGATGTCGCCCAGCGCCCCGGACCCGGCCTTCTCCACCTGCAGCCGCCACGACAGCGGCGCCTGCGGGTCGGCGATCCAGTCCTGCAGGTACTGCGCGCGCACGTGCCGCACCTGCCCGATCCGGCCCGCGGCGACGAGCTGGCGGGCCAGCGCGATCGCCGGCACGCGCCGGTAGGTGAACCCGACCATCGCCCGCACCCCGCGCGCGCGGGCCCGCTCGGCCGCGGCGACCATCGCCTCGGCCTCCTCGACGGTGTTGGCCAGCGGCTTCTCGCACAGGACGTGCTTGCCGGCCTCGAGCGCCGCGATCGCGATCTCCGCGTGCGTGTCCCCCGGGGTGCAGACGTCGACGAGGTCGACGTCGTCGCGCTCGACGATGC
>NZ_JBZYWI010000030.1:0-28705 GCF_058932755.1 Quadrisphaera sp. DVD1 | reverse complement strand
CCACCGCGAGCGCCGTGCACGCTGCGCGTCCTCCGGCGGCGCCCACCACGGCCGTCCTGGCCGCCGCTCGCGACCTGCCCGGCGGCCACCGCCTGGCCGCAGCGGACGTGCTCGTGGCGCCCCTGCCCGAGGCCGCCGTGCCCGACGGCGTCCTGACGCGCTCCTCCCCCGTGGCCGGGCGGGCGCTGGCCGGGCCGGTGCGCCGCGGGGAGGTGCTCACCGACGCCCGGCTGACCGGCGCCGGGCTGCTCGTCGGTGCCGGTCCGGGGCTGATGGCCGTGCCGGTGGCGGTGGACGGCGCGCTGCCGCCGGGCCTGGTGGCGGCGGGCGACGCGGTGGCCGTGATCGCCGGCGCCTCGGCGTCCGGGCTGGACGGCCTCGACGGCTCCTCGCCAGCGGGGCGGCTGCTCGTGCGGCGCGCGCAGGTGCTCGTGGCCCCGCAGCCCGAGCCCGGCGCGGGCCTGCTCGGCGGGGCCGGTGCGGGCGAGCGGCCGGTGGTCGTCCTGGCGCTGGACGGCGACCAGGCGGCGCGCGTCGCGGGAGCCTCCGGTGACCGGCCGATCGGCCTGGCGCTGCTGCCCTAGCCTCGGGCGGTGGCGAAGAGCACCCTGCAGGGCTTCCGGGACTTCATCCTCCGCGGCAACGTCGTCGACCTCGCGGTGGCGGTGGCGATCGGCGCGGCCTTCACCGCCGTGGTCAACGCCCTGGCCGTCGACCTCTTCGGCAGCCTGGTGGCCGCCGTGGTCAGCGTGGACGACCTGAGGAAGGTCGCGCTCCCGCTGCCAGGGCCCGGGGAGCTCGTCGTCGGGCCGCTGCTGGCCGCGGCGGTGAACTTCCTCATCGTCGCCGCGGTCCTGTACTTCCTCGTCGTCCTGCCGACGAACCGGCTGTTCGAGCGCCGCCGGGCGGGCGAGGAGGCCGCACCCGTCGCCGTGCCGGAGGACGTCGCCCTGCTGCGCGAGATCCGCGACCTGCTGCGGGCCTCGCAGGGCTCGGTGGCCGACCGCACCGGAGGCTGATCACCCCCAGTGGGGCGGACGGTCCCTCAGCCAGCGCTCGTCGTCGGCGCTCGACGGGCCGGGGCGCTCCCAGCCGGCGTCGGAGTCGTCGGCGCTGCGCCCCGAGGCCCCCGCCCCCGGGTCGGCCGACCCGCCCGTGGCCGGTCGCACCGCCCGTCGAGGGCCGCGTCCGCGACGCCGAGCGCCCGCCGGCCGCTCCGCGCCGTCCTGTCCCGCGCCGTCCTGTCCCGCGCCGTCGGCGCTCGAGCTCACCGAGCGCCGTCCAGCTCGCGCGCCACCCGGCGGGCGGTCGCTGCGGGGTCCGCGAAGAGGTCCAGGGCGCCCACGCGGACGGTGCGCCACCCGAAGCGCTCCAGCTCCTCCGGCAGCAGGAGCTCGTGCTGCAGCAGGTCGCCCGCGGAGGCACCGCCCTGGCCGGCACCCGCGGGGTCGTCGGGCAGGTCCGTGAGCACGGCCACGGCCGGGGCGTCGCTGTCCGCCGGCAGCACGATGAGCTCGGGCACGTCCACGCCGCTGACGACGCGCAGCCCCCGCTCGCCCAGCCGGTCGGCCAGCGCGGCCAGCAGCGGGTCACCGGCGTCCGGAACGGGCTCCGCGCCCCCCGGGGACGCGTCGTCGGGCGCCGCGGGCAGGAGCTCACCGTCCAGCGCCGCGGGCGCCAGCGGTGCCACGGGGGACGCCGCCAGCGCGTCGTCCGCCAGCACCTGCAGCACGCGGCGCAGGGAGCGGCCGCCCTCCGAGCGCAGCCGGTCCTCCTCGAGCGCGTCGGCGCCCAGGCAGCTCACCACCACCAGGCGCTGGCGCGCCCGGGTCAGCGCCGCGGCCAGGCGCCAGTGGCCGCCCTCGTCGTCCAGCGGGCCGAGCCGGTGGACGAACCGCCCCAGCGGCGTCACCCCGTACCCCAGGGTGAAGATCACGGCGTCGCGCACGGTGTCGGCGCACCGCTCGACGTCGGTGACGACGAACGGCTCCCCGCCCCGGGCGGTGAGGAAGGCCGCCAGCTCGGGGCGGTCCGGCAGCGCGGCCCGCACGGCGTCGGCGATGCGGCGCGCGTGCGGACGGGTCAGGGCCACCACGGCGAGGGACTCGTGCGGCCGGGTGCGCGCGTGCTCGCTGACGAGGTCCACCACGCGGGTCACCTCGCCGTCGGGGCTCTCCACGACGCCGTCCTCGTCGGGGCGCCCGGCCGACTCGGCGACCAGCTCCAGCCGGGCCGGCCGCGCGTCCGGGGCGGCCGGTACCGCGTGGGCTCCCGGCGTCGCCCCCGGCACGAGCGCCGCCAGGCGGGCCAGCTGCGCCGGCATCCGGTGCTGGCACTCCAGCCGGGTGCTGGGCAGCACGCCCTCCAGGGCGCTGAAGACGCTCTGGCGCGCGGTCGGCAGGGGCGCGCCCGGCCGGGGCGCGACCGGCGCCACCGGCAGCCCGCCCGGGTCGCCGACCACGAGCACCTGGCGGCCGGCCGCCATGGCCAGCACCGCCTCCGGCACGCCGATCCGGTGCGCGGCGACGAGCACCACGACGTCCTGGCGCTCCGCGGGCGGCACCTCGTGCGGCAGCGCCAGCGGGCTGGTGACCCGGCACGGCGGCGCAGCGGCCGACGCGGTGGCCTGGAGCACCCGGTGCACCGCGGAGCCGGCCCGCCGGCGCTCCTCGACGCCCAGCGCGGCGACGAGCTGCGCGCGCCGCGCCGGGTCCAGGCGGCTGAGGGCCGGGTCGGCGCTCATCACGGCGTCGAGCACCGAGCGCCACCACACGACCTCGAGCGCGGCCACGGCGTCGTCCGCCGACGCCTGGCGGGCGCGCAGGTCGTCCAGCAGCGGGGACAGGCCGCGCTCGCGCAGCGCGGTCATCAGCGCCGTCCGGCGCGGCAGGTCCTCCAGCGCCCCGGCGTCCTCGGCCAGCGCGCTCAGCCGCCGCCCCAGCTGCGGCCACGGGGCGGTGGCCAGGCCGCCGCCCGCCTCGGTGGGCTCGAGCACCCGGTCGAGCAGCTCCACCTCCTCCAGCACGTCGGCGAGCAGCACCTCGGCGGCGGGCAGCCCCTGCGGCACGCGGGGCAGCGCCCCCACCGCGTCACGGGCCTGCCAGTCGGCCCACGCCACCCGCGCGCTCTCGGCCGAGACCAGGGACGCGTGGAGGTCCACCGGGACGACGCCGGGCCGCACCAGCGCCCGCGCGTCGCGCTCGAGGCGGCGGCGGTGGAAGAAGCCCATCCGCGCCCCTGCTTCGGCCCGCTCGGCGGACGTGGCCGTGGCGTGGACGAGGTCGGTCAGCGGCCGCTCGAAGACGGCGGGCAGGAACCCGTCGAGGCTCTCCCGCACCGTGATGAGCAGCTCCAGCTGCGCGGCGCACTCCTCCACCGACACCGGTCCGCGCAGACCGGCGTCGCGGGCCAGCGCCGCGGCCTGCTTGCGCAGCGCGGGCAGCAGCTCGCCGCGCAGGCGGCGGACGGCGCCCAGGGCGGCGGTGGCGTCCTCGCCGCGGGTCAGCGCCGCGCCGGTCCAGGCGGTGTCGCCCTCGCGGACGGTCAGGCCGCCCAGCTCGACCGCCTCGTGCAGCTGCTCGGCGGTGCGCTCGCGGGTGCGCGCGTCGAGGTGGCGCAGCGCGCTGGCGGACAGCCGCACCTCGGTGGCGGCGCCGTCGAGGCGGCTGAGGGCGTGCAGGGCGTCCAGCGCGCTGACCCCCCACGGCGCCCGGACGGCGTGCAGCGCCCGGTGCTGGCCGTGCAGCTCGGCCACCGGGTCGGGCGCCGGGCCAGCCACCGCGGCCGCGGCCGCACCGGGGGCCCGCTCCGGAGCGGCCGGCACCCGTGCGAGCTGGCCCGTGGGGGACGGCTCCCGCGGACCGGCGGGGTCGACGACGAGGTCGGCCAGGCCCAGGCCGGCGAGGCGGCGCGCGACGTCCTGCGCCTCCACCTGCTGCCCCGCGACGAGCAGCACCCGCCGACCGCTCGCGGCCAGCGCCGCGACGCTGGCCGCCACCACCTGCGTCGCGCCCGTGCCCGGACCGGCCTCCACGCGCAGCGAGCGGCCGGCCAGGACGGCGTCCACGACCTGGCGCTGGTAGTGGTCGAGCGCCAGCACCCGGACGTCCTCGGTGCTCACGGCCCGGCCGGTGGGCGGGGCGGCGCGGTGGGCCGGGTCGTGCAGCCGGGCCCGCGCGGCGGCGTCGCCGGACAGGGCGAGGGCCACGTCGGAGCGGGCGAGGTCCGCCGCGACCCGGTCGAGCTCGCTGACCAGCGCAGGCGCCACGTCCACGAGCGCGGTCACCACCAGCGCCGAGCGCACCTCGACCCCGGGCGCCGAGACCCGCACCAGGCTCCGCAGCCGCTCCAGGGAGGGCGTCGGGTCGAAGCCGTGGGAGTGGCCGGCCAGCGCGGCGAGGCCCTGCGGGTCCAGGGGGACGCCGCGCCGGCTCAGCTCGCGCACCAGCGCGGGGTTCGTGCGCACCGGACCGCCGAGGTCGACCTCGTAGTCGACCGCGCCGGACCCGCGCGGACGCAGCTCCACCGGGCGCAGCAGCACCGGCGTGCTCACCGTGCGGCCGGTCCGCTCGTCGCGCCACGAGGCCAGCCCGACCGCCAGCACGCAGGCGCGCAGGCCGTGCTCGTCGGCCAGCGCCGCGGAGGTCTGCCGGATCGCCCGGGCGCGGCGACGGGCGTCGGCCAGGACGCCGGGCTCGCGGAACAGGTGGGAGAGCCGGGTCGGCCGGCCCGCCATGAGCATCGCGATGCCCGAGGGGTGGGCCGTGGCGAGGTCGAGGGAGCCCTCGTGCAGGTCGCGGGCGCTCATCAGCGGCTCCGGACCGCCGAGCCCGGCCAGCTCGCGCCGCCACGAGCCCACCGCCGCGGCGAGGCCGGCGGGAACGGCGGCAGGAGGGGCGACGACGGGTGCGACCCCGTCGCTCCTCACCGTCACCCGCTCAGCCACCCGGCTCACGCTAGTCGTCGTCGGTGACCGGCGTCCCGCCCCGGGTCGGCGCGTCGGTCGCGGCGCGTCGGAACGCGGCGCCCGGACGCCGGCCCGAGCCGCCGGGGTACCGTGTCCGCGCCATCCCCGCCCCCGTAGCTCAGGGGATAGAGCATCGGTTTCCTAAACCGTGTGTCGCAGGTTCGAATCCTGCCGGGGGCACCTGCAGTGGTCCTGGTCAGCCGCTTCGAGCCACCAGCACGGGGTCGGCTACCGGGACGGCAGCCCCGCCGCAGCGGGGCACACGGGTCACCGGTCCGTGCCGTGGTCGTACCGCGTGATCCACAGACCGGGAAGCACCTCGTCGTCGCCGATCCGGGAGAACCCCAGCCGCTCGTAGAGGGCTCGGGCCGGGTGGTTGTCGCGCCCGGTGGCCACGACGGCGCGCCGGGGCCCAGCGCGCTGGAGCGCCTCGTGGACCAGCGCCGAGCCGGTGCCGCGACGGTGCGCACCGGGGTCCACCACGAGCCGGTCGATGTCGAGGTGGTCGACCGCGTCCTGGTACCCGAGGGCCCCCACCAGGTGACCTCCGGCGAAGGCGCCGAGCCAGAGCAGCGGCGCCCGGACCAGGTCCTCGAGCCCCTCGTGCAGAGGGGGGATCCGATCATCGCCGATGAGAGCCGCCTCGCAGGCGTACGCAACCCGCTGCAGGAGCATCAGGTCGCGGGCGAGCTCACCGTCGGCGGCGGGTGCGAGGTCCCGGATCAGCACGCCTCCACCGTCGCACGGAGCACTGCCTGACCGCTGTCGAGCCCCCCGAAGCCGTGCCTGCTGGCGCCCCTAGCACCGAGTGGTCTGCAACGCCCGGCGCGCCGGGGACCACCCGGCCACAGCCGCACCGATGCCCAGCGCGGCCGCCACCGCGGCGATGGGGTGCTTCTCGAGCTCCAGGTAGTAGCTGCGTCGGCGGTACCAGCGCCCCTGGTGGGTGCCGCGCTCGTGCAGGCCGTACCCGGCGTGGTGCAGCGCGCTGGCGTCGTCGTCCTGGGAGGGCCGGTCGGCGACCTGGGAGCTGTAGCCGTACGTGCGCATCACCAGGTCGACCAGCCGCGGCGCGACCTGCGAGAGGACGACCAGCGCCTTGGACTGCCCGCCGATGAACAGGTCCCGCACCGGGTGGGCGGCCGCGTGCAGGATCGCCTCGGCCACCGCCTGCGGCGGGTAGATCATCCCCCGGTGCGCAGGCTGCTTGCCGGTGTAGGCCTGCGCGTGCTCGTTGTAGGGGGTGTCGATCCGGCCGGGGTGCAGCAGGGTCACCGACACCGGCACACCCTCGGCCGCCATCTCCACCCGCATCGCCTCGGTGAAGCCGTGCACGGCGAACTTCGCGCTGGAGTAGGTGGACTGCAAGGACGGGGCGCGGTCGCCGAAGAAGCTGCCGACGTTGACGATCGCGCCAGCGGGCCCGGTGCGCCCGCGGTAGTGCTCGAGAGCCGCGCGCGAGCCGTAGACCACCCCCCAGTAGACCGTGTCGAACATGCGGTGCATGTCCTCGGTGGAGACCTGGTCCACCTGCCCGAAGATGGAGACCCCGGCGTTGTTGACCCAGGTGTCGAAGCGGCCGAACTCGCGCACCGCGGTCGCCGCGAGGCGGGCGACGTCCTCCTCCCGCCCGACGTCGGCGACGACGTGGACGGCACGGCCTCCCGCGTCACGGATCTCCTGCGCCAGCTGGGCCAGCGCCTGCTCGTTGCGAGCGGCCAGGACGACCGCGGCGCCGCGCTGAGCAGCCATCCGGGCGGTCACCAGGCCGATCCCGCTGGAGGCACCGGTGATGACGATGACCTGCTCCTGGAGGGGACGCAGCTTCACGGACACGGTCTCTCCTGACATCCGGCGCCCTGGCCGCGGCGGCGACCCGGGTCGTCGTCCCTGCCTACCCCCGCAGCACCAGCGCACTCCGACCCAGGCCCACCAGTGCCGCCTCAGAGCCCCACGCCCCCTCACCGGCTCACAGCCTCCTCATGGGCTCCAGCGACGCCGTTCCCAGGGCCGGCTCCCAGAGTCTGCAGCGCACACCTGGCAGCAGCCGCTGCCCCTGGCAGGAGGAGCACGTCGTGCAGGAATGGGTCTTCGACAGCGAGCGCGCGCGCACCCCGCGCCCCGCCGAGCCTGCGGTGTCACGGGACACCACCGCACCGCGACCACCGACGGCACCCGCAGGTCGGCGCGCACGTCCGACACGCAGCCGCCTGGGCAGGCGCGGGCGGTGGGTGGTGGCGGGTGGCGCGGCCCTGCTGGTGGCCGGCACGGGGACCGCACTGGCCCTGGACCCCGCCCCGGCGGCTCCGCCGTCGGCCAGCACGACCAGCGCGGACGGCGGGTCCCAGCGCCAGTCCGTCCCTCGCGCGGCGCCCGACGACTCGACAGTCGACGAGGCCCCCACCGGCCAGGTGCGGTCCAGCCCGTGGGCCGCGTTGCACCAGGAGCGAGAGGTGACCCAGCCCGACGGCAGCACCGCCACGGTGACCGTGCAGGGCGGTGAGGTCACCGCCGTCGACGACGCCTCGGTGACGGTGGAGAGCTCCGACGGCTTCACCCAGACCTACGCCGTCACGTCCAGCACGCAGGTGGCCACGAGCGACGGCGCCCTGTCCGGGCTGGCGGTGGGCGACGCCGTCCTGGTCGAGGGGGTCCTGGACGGCGAGACGGTGACCGCGACGTCCCTGCGCCAGGCCCTGGCCGGCAGCGCAGCGCAGAGCGGCGCCGACGTCGCTCCCGCTGCTCCGGCGGCGGAGCAGGACACCTCCGAGAGCACCGCGTGACCACCGACCGCCCCCACGGCACCCCCGCCACCCCCTCGTCGAGGAGACCCATGTCCAGCACCCACGCCCTGCCCACCGCCTCCACCCCCGCCGGCCGGCTCGAGCGGGCCCTGATGGAGGTGAAGAAGGTCGTCGTCGGCCAGGACCGCATGGTCGAGCGCATCGCCGTCTCGCTCCTGTCGCGCGGTCACTGCCTGCTCGAGGGCGTGCCCGGCGTCGCCAAGAGCCTCGCCGTCGAGACCCTCGCCACGACGGTCGGCGGCACCTCGGTGCGCCTGCAGTTCACCCCCGACCTCGTGCCCAGCGACATCGTCGGCACCCGCGTGTACCGGCCCTCCCAGGAGCGCTTCGACGTCGAGCTGGGCCCGGTGTTCGCCAACCTCGTGCTGGCCGACGAGATCAACCGCGCCCCCGCCAAGGTGCAGTCGGCGCTGCTGGAGGTGATGGCCGAGCGGCAGGTGTCCATCGGCGGCACCACCTACCCCCTGCCCGACCCGTTCATCGTGCTCGCCACCCAGAACCCCGTGGAGAGCGAGGGCGTGTACCCGCTGCCGGAGGCCCAGCGGGACCGCTTCCTGATGAAGGTCGTCGTCCCGCACCCCACGATGAGCGAGGAGATGGAGATCGTCCGCAGGATGTCGGTCACGCCCCCGCGGGCCCAGCAGGCGCTCACCCTCGCCGAGCTGGTCGAGCTCCAGGCCCTGGCCGACGGCGTGTTCGTCCACCACGCCATCGCCGAGTACGCCGTGGCGCTGGTCATGGCCACCCGCGAGCCCGCGCAGTGGCGGCTGCCCGAGCTGGCCCGCCTGATCACCGTCGGCGCCTCCCCGCGCGGCAGCCTCGGGCTGGTCCGCGCGGCCCGGGCGCTGGCGCTGCTGCGCGGCCGCGACTACGTCGTGCCCGCGGACGTCGCCGACCTCGCTGTCGACGTCCTCGCGCACCGGCTGGTGCTGTCCTACGAGGCGCTGGCGGACGACGTGAGCGCCGAGGAGCTGGTCAGCCGGGTGCTCGCGACGATGCCGCAGCCCACGGTCTCGCCCTCCCAGCACGAGTCCGCGGTGCACGCGGTGCCCCCGGCGCTCGAGCGGACCGTCACGTGAGGGCGATCCCCGCGCCCCCGCACGTGCCGGAGGACCGGGTCCGGCAGCTGGTGGTGGAGGCGTCGCGGCGCCTGGACGGGCTCCTGCAGGGCGACCACGCCCGGCGCGACCTGGGGTCGGGCAGCGAGCCCGCCGAGGCCCGGCCGCACGACGTCGGGGACGACGCGCGGCGCATCGACTGGGCGGTGACCGCCCGCACGGGCGAGACCCACGTGCGGACCACGACCGCCGACCGCGAGCTGGAGACCACCCTGGTGGTCGACCTCACGGCGTCGATGGCCTTCGGCACCCGCCGCTCGGAGAAGCGGGACCTGGCGCTGGCCGCGGCGTGCGCGCTCGTGCACGTCACCAGCCGCCACGGCGACCGGGTGGGCGCGCTCGTGCTCACCGGCGACGGCGTGCGGCGCATCCCGCCGCGCGCCGGCCGTGACGCCGCGCTCGCCCTGCGGCACGTGCTGCTCACGACCCCGCGGGCCGAGGCGGGGCCCGGGGCGGCCCTGTCCGGCGCGCTGGCGCAGCTGGCCAGGCCGCCGCGCCGCCGCGGTCTCGTGGTCGTCCTGAGCGACCTGGCCGAGCCCAGCGCCGGGGCCGGCGACCCCGGCTGGGCCCGGCCGCTCCAGCTGCTCGCCCAGCGCAGCGACGTCGTCGTGTGCGAGGTGGCGGACCCCCGCGAGGGCGACCTGCCGGACGTCGGGACGCTCCACGTCGTCGACCCCGAGACCGGGCGGCAGCTGGAGGTCCGCACGACCTCCGCCGTGCGGGAGCGGTACCGGGCCGCCGCCGCTGCCCGTTCGCAGGCCCGCCGGTCCGCCGTGCGCGGCGCGGGCGCCGGTCACGTGCTCCTGCGCACCGACCGCGACTGGCTGCCCGACCTCGCCCGCCACCTCTCCGGCCGCCGCACCCCCGCGCGGCGGCCCGCGCTCACCGTTCCCGCCGCGCGCACCGCCGGCGCCGCCCCCACAGGAGCTCCCGCATGAGCGATCTCACCTTCGACGCGCCGTGGCGCCTGCTGCTGCTGCTCACCGCCGTCGCCGTGGCCGCCGGCTACGTCGTGCGCCAGCGGCGCCGCAGCGCCTACGCCGTCCGGTTCACCGACGTGGACCTGCTGGCCTCGGTCGCCCCGAAGGCGCCGGGCTGGCGCCGGCACCTGCCCGCGGGCCTGCTCGTGGCGGCGCTGGCCCTGATGGCGACCGCCTACGCCAAGCCGGCAGCGGCGGTGGAGGTGCCGCGCGAGGCGGCGACGGTCGTCGTGGCGATCGACACCTCGCTGTCCATGGAGGCCACCGACGTCTCGCCGTCCCGCTTCGAGGCGGCGCAGGCGGCGGCCGTCGACTTCGTGGAGGGCCTGCCCGACGGCTTCGACGTGGGGCTGGTCAGCTTCTCCGGCTCGGCCACCGTCGAGGTGGACCCGACCGACGACCACGCCGCCGTCGTCCAGGCGATCGAGGGCCTGCACCTCTCGCAGGGGACGGCGATCGGCGAGGCCGTGGCCGCAGCGGTGGCGGCGGCCGCCCAGGCGCCCACGGAGGACGCCGAGGAGGCCGCGCCGGCCCGCGTCGTCCTCCTCTCGGACGGCACGAGCACGCAGGGCCGCTCGATCGAGGACGCCGTCCCGGTGGCCACGGCGGCCGGCGTCCCGGTCACGACGATCGCCTACGGCACCAGCGGGGACGGCGGCAGCGTGAGCGTGGAAGGCCAGCAGGTCTCCGTCCCCGTGGACACCGAGGCCCTGGAGGCGCTGGCGAGCAGCACCGGCGGTCAGGCCTACACCGCCGAGAGCGGCAGCGAGCTGGAGGAGGTGTACGCCGACATCGGCGAGCAGGTCGGCACCACGACCGAGCGCCAGGACGTCTCCAGCGCCTTCGCCGGCTTCGCCCTGCTCGCGGGCCTGGGTGCGGCGGCCGGGTCGCTCGCCTGGTCGCCCCGCCTGCCATGACCCCCGCCGCGCGCTGAGCAGGGCGCGGATCCTCGACCGGGTCTGGAACGACGACTTCGGCGGCCAGGCCGACATCGTCGAGCTGCACGTCTCCCACCTGCGCGAGCCACCCCACGACGGCTCGCTGGACGGCGGGGTGCACGCTGCGCCGGCGCCTGCTGGCCGGCGTCCTGGCCCTGCTCGCCGCGGTCAGCGCGGTGATCGGGGTCGTCAGCGTCGTCACCCGAGGAGGGCGGCACGGGCCGCGGCCGGCCGGGCCCGGAGCTCCTGCTGGCCCCGGGCCAGGCCGAGGACACCCTCGGGGCGATCCTCACCGACGGGCGGGTGCAGCGCGGCGCTGGCCACGGTGCCCGTCGATGGCGAGCCGCACACGGCCGACCTCGGCGGCGACCTCGAGGAGTACCGCCTCGTGGCCACCGAGGGCCGCGACGGCGAGACGCTGGTCACCGGCCTGGCGCTGGGCGGCGTGCCAGGCCAGCGAGGACCGCGTGCGCCAGTCCGTCGCCGACGCCAGCCACGAGCTGCGCACCCCGCTGGCGATGGTCGCTGCCGTGGTCGACGCCCACGGCGGCCGCGTCGAGCGCCAGCGCCGGCAGGGCCAGACGGCGTTCACCGTGACCCTGCTCCTGGCGCCGGAGCCCGCGCGGACCTGAGCGAGGAGCTGGCCTCAGCGCTGCGCCGGGGCTCCCGTCTGCGAGATCACTGGAGCGAACCTGCCGGGACGCGGACCGCGGCCGCGTCGGAGGACGGCTTCGAGGGCCGGGCCGTGGTGAAGACGAACCACCGCTGCGCCTGGTAGCTGGCGCAGAAGAGCAGCACCTCGGTGACCACCTTGGCCGCCAGCAGCCCCAGGCCGGCCGCGGTCAGCGCCGAGAGCAGGAGGCCGTTCGCCACGAGCAGCATGCCGGCAAGGCCCGCGTAGCGGGCCGCAGAGACGGCGGGCCGGCCCCCTGAGCCCCGGAAGACCAGGCTCCGGTTGGCGGCGAAGTTGGCGGAGGCGCTGAGCGCCCGCGCGGCGACCACGGACGGCAGCAGCGCTCCGGTGAGCGCGTGCAGCCCCAGCAGGGCCGCGGTGTCGAGGAGGAAGGAGGCGAACGACGTCAGGGAGAACGCGAGCAGCGGCAGGTAGATGCGCGCGGAGTCCACGACCGGCCGGAAGTGGGAGGACGCGTTGCCCTCCAGGTAGGTGGTGGCGATCTCGACCTCCTCGATGTGCCGCCCGGAGCGGGCGGCGTCCAGCAGCGCGTTCAGCTCGTACTCGAACCGCTCGCCGGGCACGCCGGAGAGCCAGCCCAGGGCCGCGGCGGGGTAGCCGCGCAGCCCGGTCTGGGTGTCCTGCAGGCGGCGCCCCGTGAGGATGCCGAAGAGCGCGGAGGTGACCGCGTTGCCGACCCGGCTCCGCGCCGGCACGGCTCCGGTGAACCGGCGCGCGCCCAGGACGACGGCGTGGGAGGCCTCCACGTGCGCCGCCACGCGCAGGACGTCGACGGGGCTGTGCTGGCCGTCGCAGTCTGCGCAGACGACGTCCTCGCCGGGGTGCTCGCGCGCGACGTGGGCGAAGCCCGTCTTGAGGGCGGCGCCCTTGCCCCGGTTGGCGGGGTGGGTCAGCACGGTGGCGCCCCGGGCGCGGGCGGCGGCGAAGACGTGCGCGTGCGCGGGGCCGCTGCCGTCGTCGACCACGACGGCGCCGAGGTCGGGCGCGGCGACCTGGAGGACGTCGAGGAGGTCCAGGAGGCGGGCGTCGGGCTCGTAGGCGGGGACGAGGACGATCACGGCCGTGCCTCAGCCCGCGATGTAGAGGATGTCGGAGGTGCCGCGCTCGGTGCCGCGGCCCAGCGGGTCGTTGACCACCTGGCCGTCGTAGTAGAGCGTCGAGGAGCCGCCGCCGTCGAGGTTGTAGGCGGTCGTGGCGCCCAGCCCGGCCATGATGCCGGCCAGCTCGGTGAGCGTGACGCCCTCGCTGTACCCGGGGCTGCGGCCGTCCACGACGACGACCACCAGGTGGTTCGTGCCGACCACGCCGATCGCGGTCCGCGGCTGGTCGCCCTGGATGGAGTGGTTGCCGACGTTGGTGTCGACCTCGACGTCCTCGATGCCGTCGACGACCTGGCCGTCCTGCAGGATGGCCGGCCCGAAGGAGAGGGTGTTCCAGACGCCGTCGGCCACGAGCTGCTCGGCCGTGGTCGTCGTCTCGTCGTAGACCTCGACCGTGCCGTCGCGGTACAGCGCGAGGCCCTCGCGGGCGCCCTCGTCGCGGTAGACGACGCCGTTGCGGATGACGATGCCGGTGTCGCGGAAGCCGTAGTAGTCGCCGTTGACGGCGAAGAGGGCGTCGTTGTCCTCGGCGATGTCGGAGGTCGTCTCGGTGATGTTGGTGCCGAAGCTGTCCTGGGCGAACGCCGAGCGCAGGTCGGTAGCGTCGCCGAGCTGGATGTCCGCGACGTAGTAGGTGACCGTGGAGTCCCCGCTGCCGGTCGTGACGGTGGAGATGTCGACGCTCCTGCCGTCGCTCGCCGCGTCGCTGCTGGTCGAGGTGTCGCTCGATCCGGCGGTCGTGGCGGTGCCACCGGTGCTCTGGGCGGCCTCGTAGGAGCTGACGTCAGCGATCTCGACGTGGTCGACGACGTAGCGGTCCAGCGCCCAGGCGGTGCCCCCGCCGGTCGCGAGGGTGAGGGCCAGGGCCCCTGAGACGACGGCGCGCCGGACGCGCCGGCGCGGCTGCTGCTGTGCGGTTCTGCTCATGCCCGTTGTCTACGGAGCGGGCGTGTGGCCGCCGTGTGCCGAGCCTGTGCGCCTCCCGTGAGCGCCGGGGCCCGGACGCACCGGAGCCCCGGCGGACCGGTGCTGGGCACGGGTCCGCCGGGGCTCCGGCATCGGGAGGACGGTCAGGCGTCGGCCGCCGCTGCCCCTGTGGAGGCTGCGGCGTCCGGGAGCCCGCCGTCGGGCCGCGCGCCACGTGGGCCACCACCGCCACCGGGGCCGCCCATGCCGCCACCCATGCCGCCACCGGGGCCCCCGCCCATGCCGCCAGCGGGAGCTTCCCCGGCGGTGGCGGTCGTCGTCGTGCTGCCGCTCGTGACCTGGTACTCGACGTCGGCCTCGACGTCGGCCGAGGACCAGACCAGCGACTGGAACTCCTTGGTCGGCGTCACGGAGGCCACCTCGGTGCCGTCGGCCGCGACGATGCTCACGGTCGTGCCCGCGGCCTGGACGGCGTCGAAGGTCACCGCGACCCAGGCCTGGGCGGAGCCGCTGTCCGGGGCGACGGCCATCCCGGCGCTGCCGGCGGCGGTCAGGGTGCCGCCGGTGACCTCGAAGGTGCCGTTGACGTCCAGCGCGCCGTTGCCCGAGGAGGTCGGCCCGTTCACGGTCACCGTCCCGTCGCTCATCGTCGCGTCACCGTTGGAGTCCAGCCCGTCGCCCTCCGCGTCGACCGTCAGCGTGCCGCCGGTGATGACCAGGTGCGCGTCCGCCGTGGCGGCGAACTCGTCGCCCCCGCCAGCGCTGCCCGAGCTGTCGACGCCTCCGGAGACGTTGACGCCGTCATCGCTGGTCGTGAGGCTGGTCTCGCCGCCGGCGATGGTGACCACGGCGCTCTCCAGGCCCTCGTAGGCCTGCGCCACGGTGACCTTCCCGCCGGCGACGGTCAGGTCGGCGTCCGCGTGGACGCCGTCATCGCCGCTGCTGAGCGTCAGCGAGCCGTCGGTGATGCTCACCGCGCCGTTGGAGTGCACGGCGTCGTCCGCGGCGTCGACCACGGTCGTCCCGCCGCCGACCACCACGCTGACGTCGCCCTCGAGGCCCTTGGCGGAGGCGTCGTCGGCGACCGTGGCGGTGCTGCCGCCGGCCGTCTCGACGCTCAGCTCGCCCTCGCTGACGACCACGTCGGTCGCGGCGGAGACGCCGTCCCCACCGGACTCGACAGTCGTGGTGCCGCCCGCGAGGTGCACGTAGCCGGCGGTCGCGTCCTCGTCGTCGTCGCTCTTGAGCCCGTCACCGCCGGCCGTGACCGCGAGGGTGCCGCCGGAGACGACGAGGTAGTCCTTGCCGCGCACCCCGTCGTCGACCGCGTCGACGGTGATGCTGCCGGAGTCGATGACCAAGCCGTCCTTGCCGGTGATGCCGTCGTTGGAGCGGCCCTGGACGTCCAGCGCCCCGGTGCCGGTGATGACCAGGTCTGCGGTGCTGTACAGGGCGGCGTTGGGCTCGTCGGTGCTGGCGTCGCCGTCGTCGGCCGTGGCGTAGTCCGTGCCGTCGGCGAGGTGGTTGGTCGTGCCGCCCTCCAGGACGACGACGGCCGAACCGGCGTCCACCACGGCGATCGCCGAGGTGGTCGAGGAGGTGATGTCGGCGCCGTCCAGCACGAGCCGGACCACGCCGTCGTCCGCGGTGTCGACGACGACCTGCCCGTCGGTGAGGGTCCCGCTGACGCGGTAGGTGCCGGCGGCGGTGATCGTCACGGTGCCGCCGTCCACCGAGACCGCGTCGGAGTCCGCCTCCGCGGAGTCCCCGGTCAGGGTGACTGCGACCTCCTCGGCCGCGTCCCAGGTGGCGGCGGTGCTGGTGTCCTGCACGGCGAGGTTCGCCGCGAGCGCCTCCTCGACGGTGGCGCCGGTGACGGCGTCGGTGACGGCGACCGTCTGGGCGGCCGTGGTGCCGGTGCTGGTCGCGGCGTCCGCCGGCGAGCAGCTGGCCAGCACCGCGGCCAGCAGGGCCGCGGTCACGACGTGGCGGGTCTTCGTCAGACGCTTCATGGAGTCCTCCTGGTGGTTGCGTGGGGATGAGCCTCGCCAGCGGCGCTGGGCCCGATCGGTGAGGCGCCTGTGCGGCTCCTGTGGCTGCGGAGGCTGTGTTCAGCGGGCGCCGAGGTGGCGCCGGAGGGTGCGGTGCCACTTGTTGGCGGGCAGGTCCGGGTGCAGGGCCGCGAGACCGACGCAGTACTTGCTGATCGTCACCGGGCGGCATCCGGCGGCCCACAGGAGCCGGTCGGGCAGGCACGGCGGCCCGGCGGACTTCGTCTCCACGAGCACGTGGTCGTCGACGTGCAGCGACGCGCCGTCCGGCCCGGCGCAGACGAGGCCGACGTCGCAGGTCATCCGGAAGCCGAGGTCGCGGTCCAGCAGGGTGCTGCGCGCGTACGTCGTGGTGAGCACCGGGCCCAGATCGTCGGCGATGTCGGTGCTGCCGGCGGTGATGCGCTGGCGCACGAACGCCGTGGCGCCGGCGTCGAGCCGGTCGCGGCGGGCGAGGTCGTGGGCACGGCGCTCCTTGACGGTCTCCCCGCGGCCGCTGGAGGTCTTGACCTCCAGCACGCACTCCCCCGAGTCCAGGTAGGTGCGGGTGCGGACCTTGAACCGGCGCCGGCGGCCGTGGGCGGCAGCGCGGTAGGCCAGCAGGTCGGGGGTGTCGAAGTACACCGACTCGTAGCCGAAGCTGCGCCGGCCGTCGATCTCCAGGACGCGGGCGCGGTCGCCCAGGGAGGACAGCAGCTGCTCGAAGCCCTCCGGGCGCAGCAGGTACTTGCGGTCCACGCGGGTCTGCAGGCTCGCTGAGGACACCAGGGTGTCCAGGTCGACGGGCGCGAAGCGTTCCAGCGCGGGCTGGACGCGCTCTGCCACGGGCGCCCAGGCCAGCGCCGTCACCGCGCCGCTCCTGCGGAGGACTTCGGGACGCGCAGGACCTCGTGGTGGCCGAGCTCCTGCGGGGCGGCCGGGCGCGACGGGGCCTGGGTGAGCCGGTAGCGGACGTCGACGACGGTCTGGTCGCGCACCAGGTCGGTCTCACGGATCACGACGCGCTTGACGGTGCCGCCGAGCAGGGCCTCCAGCCGTGTGACGAGCTGGGCCTCGGTGGGGTAGACGGTGTCGACGGTGACGAGCTGCTGGCGGTGGCCCTCGTGGAGGCGGGGGTGGTCGGCGAGAGCGATGACCGCGACGACGAGCGCGCTCAGCGCCGGGGCGAGCCACGCGGGGTCCGGCTGCAGGCCGTTGATCAGGCCGATCGCCAAGGACGCGAAGTAGTAGGCGACCTCCTCCTGGGAGATCTCCGAGGAGCGCAGGCGGATGATCGACAGGACGCCGAACAGGCCCAGGCCGAGGCCGGTGGCGACGGCCACCCCCGTCAGCGTCACGGTGACGGCCAGGACGCCGATGTTGAGGCCGACGTAGGCCAGGAGCATGTCCCGGCGGCGGTGGCGGCGGTAGTACACGCCGTAGACGAGCACGGTGATGGCGAGCAGGTCGGCGGTCAGGCCGAGGGCGTCTGGCACGAGGAGCTCCCGATGAAGGACTGGTGAACATGCGGTGCACTGATCGTCGGGAGCGACGCTGTGCAGGTGCTGTGGACCAGGTAGCAGCCCCCGGTGAGCCCTGACCGGCCTGGCGGGCGCAGGGGTGGCGCTCGCCGGCACCTGGGCCGGCGTCAGGCCGAGATCGCCCTGCTCGACGTGCCGGAGTGGCGTCGCGCCGACGAGGACGACTGCGAGCAGCACCACGACCGAGGCCACGGAGACCTGCTGCGGCACAGGCCACTGGCACGCCCGACACAGCGCGATCCCAGGGAGCCCGGGTGTGGTGGGCCCATGGCCGACGACCCCGTCCTCACGACCCTTCCCGGAACGCCCCTGGTGGTGATCGACGGCGAGCTCGACTGCTCCTGCGGGCCGGCGCTGCGATCGCTGTTCGAGCCGGTCCTCGCCAGCTCCAGCGCCTCGGTGGTGCTGCTGGACACCTCAGCGGTCTCCTTCATCGACTGCGGTGGCCTCAGGCACCTCCTGCTCATGGCCCAGCTGCTGCGTGCGCGCCGGGTCGAGCTGCGGCTCGTCGCGCCATCGCCGGCGGTCAGGCGCCTGGCGTCCCTCACCGGCACCCTCGAAGTCCTCGGGCTGCAGCACCCGCTGGTCGGGGCGCTCCCGGAGCCGAGGCGACACCATCGCCTCCCGCTGGCACGGTCGGAGGCCCAGGACGGCACAGCGCGACAGTCGGCGCGACCCCAGCTCCCCCACGGCGTGCCTCAGCTCACCAACACCACCGGCAGGACGCTGACGCGCTGACTGGAACGGGCGACCTGATCACCACGGCAGACGCGGGGACGAGCTGGAGACGGGTGCTGGTGGGCTCACGGGTGCGGATGCACTCCGCGCTGGACCAGCGGACACAGGTGGCGCACAGGGCAGTGACAGGCGATCCACGACGACGCTTCCGAGGATGGGCACATGAGCGAGCAGAGCACCCGATCGTCAGGAGCCGGCGAGCCGCCGGAGCAGCCCGAGCGGGTCGCCACGTACGAGGGGCGGCCTCTGCCCCGACCGGAGGAGGAGGTCGTCGACCAGGGCCTGGCCTTCGACGTCGCCACCCTGCTGGGCCGGCGCCAGATGCTTCGGGTCTTCGGCCTCGGCGCCGTGACGCTCGGCCTGGCCGCCTGCGGAGCCGACACCGCCAGCAGCTCCTCGAGCTCCTCCGCGACGGCGACCGCTGCGAGCGGGGAGATCCCCGACGAGACGGCCGGCCCCTACCCCGGCGACGGCTCCAACGGCGCGAACGTGCTGACCGAGAGCGGCATCGTGCGCAGCGACATCCGCTCCAGCTTCGGGAGCGCCACCGGCACCGCCGAGGGCGTCCCGATGACTCTGACCCTGACGATCACCGACCTCGCCGACGGAGGGCGCGGCTTCGCGGGCGCAGCCGTCTACGTCTGGCACTGCACCCGCGAGGGTGAGTACTCCCTGTACTCCGAGGGGATCACCGACCAGAACTACCTGCGCGGGGTCCAGGTCGCCGGCACCGACGGCACCGTCACCTTCACCAGCATCTTCCCCGCCTGCTACGCCGGGCGCTGGCCGCACGTCCACTTCGAGGTCTACCCCGACGTCGACAGCATCACCGACTCCACCAACGCCATCGCCACCTCCCAGGTCGCCCTCCCCCAGGACGCGTGCGACACCGTCTACGCCACCACCGGCTACGAGCAGTCCATCACCAACCTCGCCGGGGTCACCCTCGCCGACGACAACGTCTTCAGCGACGACTCCGGCGCCAGCCAGCTCGCCGCCGTCACCGGGAACGTCACCAAGGGCTACACCGTCTCCCTCACCGCCGGCGTGGACACCACCACCACACCCGCCAGCGGCAGCGCAGGACCCGCCGGCAGCGACGGCGCCCCCCAGGACGCACCCAGCGGAGCCCCCACCGGCGGCCCCCCGCCGTCCGGCGGCCCCGGCGGCACCCCGCCGTCCGGCGGCCCCGGCGGCACCCCGCCGTCCGGCGGCCCCGGTGGTGCTCCCCCCTCAGGTGCGCCCACGGCCGGCGCCGCCTCCTGACAGGGCCTTCAACGCCTCCGAGGAGTCGGCACGGGACGTCCGGAGCGGCACATGGACGTGGTCAGGGCCTCGCGCGACGAGGCCGTGCTCGCCGTGCGCCTGCACAGGGCACAGGCACCTCCCCTGGCTCGACCTCCTCCACGCTGACTCGGCCCGCGACCAGGTCGACGACCGCTACCGGAGGCCTGGGGCGCCCAGGCGGCTGGACCGCGTCGATGGCGAGTCACGCCGAGCCTCTGGCGAGCCACTGCTCAGGTCAGCGCTGAGGTGGGACACCAGGTGGTGGCGGAGCTGGGGTGCCGTGAACCGCGTGTCGCGGGTTCGGATCCTGCCGGGCACTCCGCGGCAGCGGGCGGGCACCGCGGCGCTGGCCCATGCTGGCCCCATGAGCGAGCAGCCTCCGCCCGTCCCCGACGGGGTGCAGCCCACCGACGCCCAGCAGCAGGAGCACTCGGCGGAGGTCCTCGCCGCCGGCCCGGTGACCCCCGGGCGCGACGAGGAGCCGGAGGGCGACCAGCCGCCGGTGGCCGACCAGCCGCCGGTGGCCGACTAGCCGTCGGTGGTGACGACGTCCAGGCCCGCGGGCAGGACGCCGGCCCGGGTCGCGGCGTCGAGCAGGCACCGCACGGGCGGGCTGGGGTCGACGAGCACGAGCGGCTGACCGGCGGGGGCGAGCGCCCCGAGGGCCTGGAGGCCCGCCCAGTCGAGGAAGTCGAGCCGCGAGGCGTCGACGGCCAGGGTGCGCACGCGGGCGGGGATGCTGGCGGCGGCGAGCACCGGGACGGCGGAGACGTCGCACTCGCCCTCGAGGACGAGCAGCACGTGGCGGTCGGCGACCAGGGTCGTCACGCCGAGGAGGTCGGTGGGGCCGGACAGCAGCGGGTGGGCTGCCGATCCTGCGGTCGCGGAGGGCGTCGCGGTGGTCGAGGCGGCCGCGCCGGCGGCCGGGTTCGTGCAGGAGGAGGAGTCCACTGCGGAGCCGATCGAGAGGGTGGTGCCGGTGGGCCGCTCCTCTGGACCCACCGCCACGGTAGGGCAGCGGGAGGCTGAGGACAACAGTCCGGGGATCAGCGGACGAGCTCGCGCGCGTGCTCGGGCCAGAACTCCCCGGCGGGCGGCTCCCCCGGGCGACAGGCGCCGTCGGAGTCCCCCGGCTGCTTCACCCAGAGCAGGGCGTCGACCCCGTCGAGGCCGGGCGCGGTCGTGGGCGCCTCCCCCGTGCGGCGTCCGCGGGGGTTGCACCACTCCAGTCCCGAGCCGTCGTCGGGGGCGGGCCCGGCGCCGTTGCGCGAGGTGTCGATGACGAAGCGCGCCCCGCCGGCGGCCTCGGACAGGCGCCGCCCGTACGCGGCGCTGTCCTCGGTGGTCTGGAAGTTGCTCGTGTTGAGCGCGAAGCCGTCGGCCGAGGCCAGGCCGCTGTCCGCCAGGGCCGCGGCCAGGGCGCCGGTGTCCTGCACCCACGCCGCGTTGCCGGCGTCGAGGTAGAGGCGGGTGCCGGCAGCGGCGTCCAGCACCTCCACGGCCTCCGCCAGCAGCCGGTAGCGCTCCTGGGGGTCGCCCAGGCCCTCGCACCCGGTCAGCGCCTGGGGCACGGCGTCGGGCTCGAGGACCACCAGCGCCGGCCGGTCGCCGAGCCCGGTGGCGACCGCCTCGACCCAGCCCCGGTACGCGGCCGCGTCGGCCGCACCGCCGCTGGAGTACAGGCCGCAGTCCCGGTCGGGCGCGTTGTAGAGCACGAGCACGGGCAGCGCCCCCTCCTGCTCCGCCGCCGTGGTGAGCTCGCGGGCGGCGGCCTCGGGGTCGGCGTGCTGCCCCGCGAACCAGGTGGCCGTCGGCTGGGCCAGTCGCTCGAGGTACGCCTCGTCCTCGCTCCGGCCCTCCTCGCGGGCGGCGGCGAGGCGGGCCGGGACCTCGCCCTCGGGGTCGAGGTAGAGGTCCATCCCGAGCTCGGCGGACGCCGGGGGCCGCGCCTCCGGGGAGGACGCCCCGCCCGCGCACCCGGTCAGGAGGACGGCCGCCACCACCCCGGCGAGCCCCCTGCCTGCGGGCCTCATGCCACGTGCACCCAGCGGGCCACGGACGGGGTGCCCTCGTCGTCCACGAGGAAGAGCATGTACCAGCCCGCCGGCACGAGGGCCTCGTCCTCCGGCACGGTCAGCGTCACCCCGCCGTCGCCGACCGCGACGTCGAGCGCCACGGAGCGCTGCTCGGCGTCCGTGAGGTGGGTGACCGCGCTGGGACGCACGAGGCGGGCGCGGTCGATCCGGGCGGCGTCCTCGGTCGCGACCTGCACCTGCGAGGCGCGGGTGATCTCGGTCGGCGCGTCGGCGACCTCGGGCCGGTCGCGGTCGAACAGGTACGGCGGGGAGTAGACCTCGATGCGCTGCTCGAACGTGCCCGGCACCGTGCCGTCCTCGTCGCCGAAGAGCGGGTCGGAACCGAGGGTGACCACCCGGCCGTCGGGCAGCAGGAGCGCCTCGGAGTGGTAGTTGCGCCCCACGCGGGGCGAGGCGGCCTCGGTGAACGTGCCGGAGTCGGGGTGGTACAGCTGCGCGGACAGGACGTCGGAGGCGCCGCGCCCGCGGTAGTCGCCGCTGCCGCCGGTCGCGAGCACGGTGTCGTCGGGGAGGATCACGGTGCTCGGGTAGCGGACGGCGTGCGCCAGGTCCGGGCCCGGCTCGTACGCCGGCGCCCCCGCGTCGAGGTCGATGACGTCGGTGCGGGCCGTCGTGTCGGCGGACTCCCCGACGCCCCCACCACCGAAGATCATCACCTTCTGGTCCTGGGCCGGCGGCAGGAGCACCGAGCTCGAGGTCTCGGTCATGCTCGGGTCGCGCAGCCCCTCCACGGCCTGGAAGGAGTTGTCGCTGAGGTTCCAGATGCCCGGGTCGCGCCCGGCGTCCGCGGGCCCGTACCCGGCGTTGGAGCCGGAGTAGAACAGCCGGTCGTCGCTCATCCGGAACAGGGACGGGTAGGTCGGGAAGTACCGCGTGAGGTCCTCGCGGGCGGTCCAGGTGCGGGTCTCGGGGTCGTAGACCTCGTTCTCGCCCTGGAGGATCTTCCCGTACTCGTCGAGGCCGGAGACCGCCATGACGTCCCCGCCGCCGATGCCCACGAGCGTGGGGTACCAGCGGCTGTCGGTGAGGCGCCCGGTCTCCTGGTAGGTCTCGGTGACCGGGTCGAACTCGTAGCTGGAGTCCAGGCCCTTGTAGTCCTGCTTCTCCAGCGTCATGGCGTCGGCCATGCCGTAGACGTTCTGGGCGTCGGCGCCGGCGAGGCCCTCGACCTCGTACTGGCCCGGCTCGTCGACGACGGCCTGCTCCCCGGCGTCGAGGGCCCGCACCCACACCTGCGTCTCGGAGGGGTGGATCATCACGTCGCCGTCGCCGTGGTCCACCTTCTCCGCGGGCGGCACCTCCACGTCCCAGGTGCTCTCGTAGCGCAGGCCCGTGGCCGAGACGAAGACGGTGCCCGCGGGCAGCGTCGTCCCGCCGTCGGGCGACTCGTTCTTCACCGTCATGCCGCCCGCGGCGTTCTTCACGGCGCCGTCGAGCTGCTCGTAGTCGCGGGTGCCCCCGGCGACGAGCAGCTTGCCGTCGGGCAGGAAGGCGTGGCCACCGCAGAAGAGGTCCTCGGGCGTGGGGACGACGCTGGTGGAGCCGTCGGCGGGGTCCCAGACCACGGTCGTGAACGTGCCGGCCTCGAAGTGCTCGCGGTCGTTGCCCGACCCGGCGATGATCAGCACCTTGCCGGTGGAGAGCACGGCGGCGTGGATGGCGTTGACCTCCACGCCGTCCGGGAGGGCGACCGTCTGCCACAGGCCGTGCTCGGCGATGTAGTCGGGCCGCGAGGTGACGAAGGCGTCGATCTTCTCGCCGGCGAAGGCGCCCACGGGCTGGGCGTTCGTCAGCACGACGACGCCCAGGGCGGCGCCCACGAGGGCGCCGTTGCGCAGGCGGCGGCGACGGGGTGCGGGGCGTCTCACGAGGCGATCTCCTGGTCGGTGGTGGTGCTGGGGACGAGCGGGCGGCGCAGCGAGAGGAGCGGGGTCTCGGGCAGCACGAGGACCTGGTCGCCGCGGGCCGCGGTGCGCTCGCGCAGCACCCCGGCGCCCCAGATCGCGACCGGGGCCAGGCAGACGAGCAGGTTGACGCCGGCCCACAGGCGCATGCCGAGGTGCTCGTGGCCGAGCACGAAGCTGGCACCGAGGGCGAGCGCGTAGACGGCGGCCCAGCGCAGGTGGCGCGAGAAGGTCAGCAGGCGGTCCGGGCTCTGCGAGCTGCCCTTGGGGGTGACGACGAAGCGGCTGGTGCGGCGCAGGAGGCCCTGGAGGAACGCGGCCACGTAGACCGGGCCGCACAGCACGGAGATGGCCATCCCGGCCACGCCGGAAGACCCCTCCTCCTCGTGCGGGCTGACGTTGTGGCGCCGGTTCCAGAAGAACAGCGCGAGCTGCAGCGCGGCGGCGTCCACGTAGAACATCACCCACACCTCGGGCGGCACGACGAAGCCGCCGACGCCGGTGAGCAGGTAGGTCACCGCGTTCAGCGCGCCGAGCAGCCAGGCGAGCGCCGTCACCGGGTAGAAGGCCATGAGCAGGCAGTAGTGCAGGGCGTGCACGGGGCGCAGCCGGTGCAGGGAGCGCAGCAGCGGCACCAGGACGATCTCGTTGCCGCCGCGCGCCCAGCGGTGCTGCTGGGAGAAGTAGTCCGTCCAGGACGTCGGGCCCTCGCCGATGGCGAGCAGGTCCGGCGTGTAGACGCTGCGCCAGCGACGGCCGGTCGCCGGGTTGCGGCGGGAGTGCCAGACCAGGGACGTCGCGGCGTCCTCGGTGATCGAGTCGTGCAGGCCCCCGATCGCCCGCAGCGCCTCGATGCGCATGGCGTTGTTGGTGCCGACGAGCATCGGCGCCCCGTAGCGGTTGGCCGCTCGCTGCAGCACCGAGTGGAAGATGTACTGCTGGCTCTCCGCGGCGCGGGTGATGAGCGTGTCGTAGTTGCCGTAGACCTGCGGCGCCACGACGAAGGCGACGTCGGGGTCGCGGAAGAAGCCGAGCATCCGCTCGGCGAAGCCCGGCAGCGGCACGTGGTCGGGGTCGACCGAGACGAGCACGTCGTACTCGTCGCCGTGGGCCTGCAGCCAGGCGTTGTAGTTGCCGTGCTTGGTCCTCGCCCTGTGGTGGCCGGCGGCGGTGTTCCAGGCCTCCACGCCCTTGCGGCTGAAGTGGTGGGCGCCCACCTCCGCGCACACGGCCCGCACGCTGGGGTCGTCGCCCTCGTCGAGCAGCCAGACGTCGAGGAGGCCCTCGTGGCGGATCGCGCGCGCCGCCTCGAGGGTGGTGCGCACCAGCGCGAGCGGCTCCTTGCCCGGCACGATCGTGGTCACGAAGGCGACCCGCAGCCGCGGGTCCGGGCGCACGGGCACCGGGTCGCAGGCGATCAGCGTGGCCACGGCCAGGGTGAAGACGTTGACCAGGCGCAGGACCTCGACGATCCCGAGCGACGCGGCCATGACGAGGCTGAGGACGTGCACCGCGGGGCTCGCGCTGGCCGGGGGCCAGTGGGAGGGCTGCAGCAGCCAGACGACGAAGGCGAGCTCGACGGCGAAGGCGAGCACCGTCAGGAGCACCACCCGCGCCCGGTGCGGCTCGCGCCTCAGCAGGCTCTCGAGCTGCACCCGGTACGGGACGTCCGGGTCGACCTCGCGGAGCGGCCCGGTCAGCTCGCTGAACTCGCGGTACGGGTAGCGGCTCGCGTCAGGAGCAGGAGGGGCAGGGGCTCGGACGAGCTGCAGGGCGACCACGGGGCCAGCCTTTCCGCCGGGTCCACAGCGCAGCCGAGCCGTGGACGACGGAACCGGGGCGAGGAACCCCAGCGCTGGGGACGAACGGTGAGCCGTAACCGTCGGTCATCGCCACGGGGGGCGCAACCCGGAGGAGTGCCCCGAATGGGACGGACTTACAACGTAGGGTGATCGTCGCTGGTCACGGTGCTACCGGCGAGCGCGACGTCGTGCCAGAACGTGACGGGGGTCACGCCTCGCCCACGACGGCGTCCATCGCCGCCGACAGCGCGGCGCGCACGCCGCCGGCCTCCAGCGCGGCCAGGCCCTTCGCCGTCACCCCGCCCGGCGACGTGACCGCCCGGCGCACCGCCAGGGTGTCGTGCTCGCGCAGCTCCAGCAGCGCGGCGGTCCCGCCCATCGTCGCCGTGACGAGCAGCGCCGCCTGCGCCGGCGTCAGCCCGCGGCGCACGCCGGCGTCCACCTGGGCCTCCACGAGCAGCGCCCAGTACGCCGGCCCGACCCCGCAGAGCGCGCCCGCGGCGGCGAAGACCCCCTCGGGGACCTCCACGACCTGGCCCAGGCGCCCGAAGAGCTCGCGCACGGCCGGCAGCAGCTCGGGGTCGGTGTCGGCGTCGGGGGCCGCCATGACCATCGCCCCCTGGCGCACCTCCACGAGGGTGCTCGGCTCGATCCGGAAGACCGGGACGCCGGGGTGGGCCTCGCGCAGCTGCGCGCGCGTCGTGCGGGCGAGCACGGAGACCAGCGCGCGCGGCCGGGCGCCGCCGAGGCCCTGGGCGACCGCGGCGAGGGCCGGCGGCTTGTGGGCGAGGACGACGAGGTCGGCGCGCTCGACGAGCTCGGCGTTGGTCGCCAGCGCCTCACCGCCGAGGTCGTCGGCCAGGCGCTGGGCCCGCCCCGACCCGCCGTCGGTGCAGAGGAAGGCGTCACCCCACCCCGCCGCGAGCGCGCGCGCCATGTTCCCGGACCCGATGAACCCCACCAGCACGGTCACGACCCTAGACGCCGTCCGCGGCCCAGCGGGCCCGCGTCGTCCGGACGACCGACCCCCGGCCGCCCCCGGACGGCCCAGGCGGAGATCAACCCGCGGGCCGGCGGCGCCGACACCTCGAGCATGTCCTTCCCCTCCGGCCGCCTGCGGGGCGGCATCCGCAGCCGCGTCACCGCGCTCATCGTGGGTGGCGTGGCCACCACCGCCGTCGTCCTCAGCGGGTTCGGCGCCTGGCAGGCCGAGCGCACCGGCGACCAGGTCGCCGCGGAGGTCGACGGCCTCACCGACCAGCAGCTCGACCGGATCACCGACGGCGTCTACGCCGTCGTGGCGACCCAGGCCGACTCCGTCGCGCTCAAGGTCTCCAGCGACCTGGAGGTGGCCCGCGACGTGCTGGCCCGCTCCGGCGGGCTGCGCCTGGGCGCCCAGACGGTGACCTGGACGGCGACGGACCAGGTCACCAAGGAGCAGCAGAGCATCGAGCTGCCTCGGGCGATGGCCGGCACCACCTGGCTGGGGCAGAACGAGGACCTCGCGGTGACCACGCCCGTCGTGGACGAGGTCAAGCGCCTGGTGGGCGGCACGGCGACCCTGTTCCAGCGGATGCCCGACGGCAGCATGCTGCGGGTGGCCACGAACGTGGAGACCCTCGACGCCACCCGCGCGATCGGCACGTACATCCCCGCGGTGGGCGCCGACGGGCAGCGCAACGCGGTGATCGCCGCGGTGGAGTCCGGCCAGACCTACCGGGGCAACGCGTTCGTCGTGAACGCCTACTACGTCTCGGCGTACGAGCCGGTCCTGTCCCCCACCGGCGAGCTCATCGGCATGCTCTACGTCGGCGTGCAGCAGGAGTCCGTCCCCACGCTGCGCCAGTCGCTGCTGGAGACCACCGCGGGCCCGCACGGGTTCGTCGAGGTGCTCGGCGGCACCGGCGACCGCGCCGGGAAGCTGCTGGTCACAGCCCGCGAGGGCGTCACGACCGCCGAGGAGGTCACGGACGCCGACGGGCGCGCCCACCTCGTGGACGCCGTGGCGAAGGCCACCGCCCTGGAGCCCGGTGAGCACGCCACGGTGCGCTACCGCGACGCCGAGACCGGCACCCACACCGTGCGCCTCGCCTACGCCGCCGGCTGGGACTGGGTGATCGCCGTCGACGCGACCGACAGCGACTTCGCGGGCGCCGTGGAGACCGTCGACGCCGGCACGCGGCGCCTGGTGACCCTCCTCGTCGTCGCCGGCGCGGTGGCCGCGCTGCTGGCCATCGCCGCCGCGACGGTGGCCGGCCGCCGGATGACCCGGCCGCTGGAGAGCCTGCGCGACCGCCTGCAGGACGTCGCCGACGGCGACGGCGACCTCACCACGCGCCTCGACGAGGCCCAGGCCGGCGAGGCCGGGCAGCTGGCCCGCGCCTTCAACGCCTTCGTGGCCAAGGTCGCCAGCACCGTCGGCGGCGTGGCGCGGGTGGCCGACCAGCTGCACGGCACCGCCGGGCGGGTCTCCACCATCGCCACCGAGCTCACGCAGGCCTCCTCGCACTCCGCGTCCCAGGCCGAGGCCAGCCGCGAGGCGGCCGGCCGCGTCGGCGCCCACGTCGCCGACATGAGCCTGGGCAGCCGGGAGATGGCCGCCTCGATCACCGAGATCTCGCGCAACGCCAGCGAGGCGGCCTCGGTCGCCGGTGAGGGCGTCCGCACGGTCGAGGAGACCGTGGCCCGCGTGGAGGAGCTGTCCGCCACCAGCGCGCAGATCGACGAGGTCGTCAAGGTCATCACGTCCATCGCCGAGCAGACCAACCTCCTCGCGCTCAACGCCACGATCGAGGCCGCGCGCGCCGGGGAGGCCGGCAAGGGCTTCGCCGTGGTCGCCCACGAGGTCAAGGAGCTGGCGCGGGAGACCGCCGAGGCCACCGAGGACATCGGCCGGCGGGTGCAGGCGATCCAGGACAGCACCGCGGCGGTCTCCACCGCGATGGCCCGCGTCGGGGAGGTCATGAGCAGCATCAGCGGCTACCAGACCAACATCGCCGGCGCCGTCGAGGAGCAGACCGCCACGACCGAGGGGATGCAGCGCCAGATGCACGTCACCGGGGCGGCCGCCGAGGAGATCACCTCGGGGATCGGTGCCGTGGCCGCCGCCGCGGTGACCACCGACGAGCGCTCCGGCGCCGCTCAGGCGTCCGCGACGGAGCTGTCGCGCCTGACCGGGGAGCTCAGCTCGCTGGTGGCGCGCTTCCGCCACTGACCGCGGAGCCGCCCACCGGACGCGCCGCCGGCTGCCTCCGCCTCGTGCGGGGTCAGTCGGCGGTGGCGCGCCGGGACACCACGACCGGACCGCTCATCACGCGCTCCTCCCACCGGGAGAAGCCGACGAGGGCGGGCAGGACGAACAGGGGGAGCGAGAGGGCCATCCACATCACGACTGGGTGAGTATCCCGCCGGGCCCGGCACAAACCCCGGACGAACCCGTTGTTACCCGACCGTGACGGAACATCACCGCGCCAGCCGTTCGACGGTACCGGCGAACAGCCCGGGCACCCCGGCCGCGACGGGCACCAGCACGGCCCGCACGGCGGCGGACCGGGTGGCGACCACGAGGCCCGTGGTGAGCACGCGGTAGTCCCGGCTCAGCGCCCGCCACGCCCGCTCGTAGTCGGCGCCGGCCCGCACGACGGCCGAGCCCTGCGCCCGGTGCCCGGCCGCGGCGCTGGCGACGACGGCGCCCACCGCGGCGCGGGCCGCGGCGAGGCCCACCTGCAGCCCCTCGCCGGTGAGGGCGTCGACGTAGCCGGCGGCGTCCCCGGCGAGCAG